>NZ_VYKE01000700.1:0-200 GCF_032424515.1 Pseudomonas sp. JV245A | reverse complement strand
TGCGCAGCGCCACCGAATAAATCCTTCACAGCGAACAAGGAACCCCGCCATGTCCAAGCCCTTTCCCCAACCCGTGGATGCCGCCCTGGTCCCACGCTTCGCCGGCATTCCAAGCTTCATGCGCCTGCCGCTGTTCAACGACCCGGCCCAGGTGCAGATCGCCCTGGTGGGCGTGCCCTGGGACGGCGGCACCACCAACC
>NZ_VYKE01000699.1:0-200 GCF_032424515.1 Pseudomonas sp. JV245A | reverse complement strand
AGCTGTGCATGGCCAGCGGGCCGTGGGACACCGCCACGCCCTTGGGCAAGCCGGTGGACCCAGAGGTGTAGATCACATAGGCGAGGTTTTCCTCGGCCAGATCCACTTGGGGGGCGCTGGCCGGGTAGCCGGCAAAATCTGCGGCCCGTTCCACCGACAAGGTCGGCAGGCCATCGGGGATCGGCAAGCGATCCAGCAGG
>NZ_VYKE01000070.1:0-29585 GCF_032424515.1 Pseudomonas sp. JV245A | reverse complement strand
CCAGCGAAGGCGTCCGCGAGGGTGGTGCAAGGCTCGAGGGCCTTTTCGCCGGCAAGCCGGCTCCTACAAGGGGGCGTGGCTTGCGCCGAGGAACTTGCTGAGAAACTGTCGGGTGCGTTCGTGCTGGGGGTTGGCGAACAGCGCCTTGGCTTCGCCCTGTTCGACGATCACCCCCTTGTCGAAGAAGATCACCCGGTTGGCCACGTCCCGGGCAAAGCCCATCTCGTGGGTGACGATGACCATGGTGCGTTTCTCTTCGGCCAGGCTGCGGATGGTGGCCAGTACTTCGCCCACCAGCTCCGGGTCCAGGGCCGAGGTGGGTTCGTCGAACAGGATCACCCGCGGTTCCATGGCCAGGGCCCGGGCAATCGCTACCCGCTGTTGCTGGCCGCCGGACAGGCGCCTGGGGTAGGCATCTTCCTTGCCTGCCAGCCCGACCTTGGCCAGCAGCGCGCGACCCAGGGCGACGGCTTGCTCCCGCGGGGTCTTCTTGACCACCAGCGGGCCTTCGATGACGTTCTCCAGTGCGGTGCGGTGGGGGAACAGGTTGAAGTTCTGGAATACGAAGCCCACTTGCTGGCGCAACTGGCGGATCCGGCCCTGCTGATGGCTCAGGGGGATGCTGCTGTCGATGCTGATGTCACCGATGCGGATGCGGCCGCTGGTGGGTTCTTCGAGAAAATTCAGGCAGCGCAGGAAGGTGGTCTTGCCCGAGCCGCTGGGGCCGATGATGGCGACCACTTCGCCTTCCTTGACCTCCAGGTCGATGCCATTGAGCACCGTCTGGCCCTTGAACTGCTTGGTCAGTTTTTCCACCACGATCATGGCTTCAGGACTCCTGGTCGTGCCGATTGACCCGCTCTTCAAGCCGGTTCTGCAGGTGCGCGAGCACGCTGGCGAGAATCCAGTAGATCAGGGCGGCGGCAAGATACATGGTGAAGATTTCGAAGGTGCGGGCGGTGATCAGCTGCGCCTG
This sequence comes from Pseudomonas sp. JV245A, assembly GCF_032424515.1. Lineage (NCBI taxonomy): Bacteria > Pseudomonadati > Pseudomonadota > Gammaproteobacteria > Pseudomonadales > Pseudomonadaceae > Pseudomonas > Pseudomonas sp. JV245A. The sequence goes on along the minus strand of NZ_VYKE01000070.1, from coordinate 28,609 downwards.
GCGGAACAGTTCAGGCACCTGGATGGTGGCGGCCAGGGCCGTATCCTTGACCAGGGAAATGAAGCTGTTGCCCAGCGGCGGCAGGGCCGTGCGCATGGCTTGGGGCAGGATCGCCCGGCGCAGGGTCTGCGCGCGGGTCATGCCGATGCTGGCGGCGGCTTCCCATTGGCCACGCTCGATGGAGCCGATGGCAGCCCTGAGGATTTCACAGGCATAGGCCGCCATGTTCAGGGAGAAACCGATCAGTGCCGCGGGCAGCGGGTCCAGTTCCAGCCCCAGTTGCGGCAGGCCGTAATAGATCACGAAGAGCTGCACCAAGAGCGGCGTGCCGCGAAAGAACGACACGTAGATGCGGGCGATCCAGCTCACCAGGGCCAGGCGCGACAGGCGCATCAAGGCCAGGCCAAAGCCCAGCAGCAGTCCGAAGAACATGCCGCCGAGGCTGAGGATGACCGTGTAGTACGCGCCTTTGAGAAGAAATGGCGCTGATTCCAGCGCCAGTTGCAGGCCTGCTTCCATTATTGGGTGACGTCAGCGTTGAAGTATTTTTCCGAGAGCTTTTTCAGCGTGCCATCGGCCCGCAGTTCCTCGATGGCCTTGTTCACCGCCGCCAACAGCTCAGGTTCGCCCTTGCGCAGGGCCACGCCGGCTTCCTGGCGGGAGAAGGGTTCGCCGGAAACCACCAGGGTGTCCTTGGTTTTCTTGATCAGCTCGAAGGCCGCCAGGCGGTCCACCAGGATGGCTTCGATACGGCCTACGCGCAGGTCCTGGTACTTGGTCGGATCGTCGTCGTAGGTCTTGATGATGGCGGTGGGCACGTTGTCCTTGAGCCACTGCTCGTAGTTGGTGCCCAGGCCCACGCCGACCTTGTGCCCACCCAGGTCGGCGGCGGTCTTGAACTTGCCTTCGTCCTTCTTCTGGGTCAGGGCCTGGATGCCGGAGACGGTATAGGGGATGGAGAAATCGTACTTTTTCTTGCGCTCTTCAGAGATGGTCACCTGGTTCACCACGGCGTCCAGGCGCTTGGACTCCAGGGCGGCGAGAATGCCGTCCCACTTGGTCGGCTGCAGCTTGACCTTGACCCCGAGCTTGTTCGCCAGGGCTTCGGAGAATTCCACCTCGAAGCCGGTCAGCTTGCCGTTTTCGTCCACATAGCTGAACGGTGGGTAGGTGCCTTCCAGGCCGACGTTGATGACTCCGGCATCCTTGATTTTCTGCAGTTGCTCGCCGGCAACCGCTTGCCCCATCAGTCCGGCACCCAAGGCCAGGCCCAGTGTGCCAATCAGCAGATTGCGACGCAGTACGGAAAAATTCATGACAAGCCCCTGTGTGTTTTCTTATGCACGATGCGGGTGGAGTTGCAGGTCAATCGGTGAGGCGCGAACTGTGCTTTATCCTGCCTTAAATGCGCGCGGCGCGTCTCGTGGCAATTGGGCCTGCGGCGCGACTATAAGACGGCATTTATAGGTTTAAAAATAATATAAATTTACTTTGTTATTCCTTTTTGTTTGGTTCTCCTCGCGCCATCCTTCCGCAGGAGCTGGCTTGCCAGAGAAGGCGGCATCGAGGGCGATGCAAGGTTCGTGGGCCTCTTCGCCGGCAAGCCGGCTCCTACAAAGAACTCCATTGCCCTGACCCCGTAGGAGCTGGCTTGCCAGCGAAGACGGCATCGAGGGCGATGCAAGGCTTGCGCGGCTACGAGAAGGCGCCGGCGTAGGCGAACAGGGCCGGGGCGCCGCCGGTGTGCAGGAAAATCAGCGGGCCATCGTCGAAGCGCTGGCGACCGACCCCGTCCAGCAGGCCGGCCATGGCCTTGCCGGTGTACACCGGGTCCAGCAACAGGCCTTCCTGGCTGGCCAGCAGCTTGACCGCCGCCAGCGTCCCGGCATTGGGCTCACCGTAGCGCGGGGCGAAGTACTCGTCCCACAACTGCACGTTGAAAGCGTCGGGCAGCTTCACTCCCAGCAACTCGGCGGTGCGCTCGGCCAGGCCCTGGACCTTGGGCCGCTGGTCTTCTTCGCTGCGCGACACGGTGACCCCGATCACCGGCAGTTGCGGCAGCACTTCGCTCAAGGCCAGGGCCAGGCCGCTGTGGGTGCCGGCGCTGCCGGAGGCCAGCACCACTGCGGCAAACTCCAGGCCGCTGTCTTCGATCTGTTGCGCCAGCTCCAGGCCGGCACGCACGTAACCCAGGGCCCCCAGGGCATTGGAGCCGCCGATGGGCACCAGGTAGGGTTTCTTGCCGTTGCTGCGCAGGCGCGCGGCCAGGGCGTGCAGTTGCTCGTCGGCCTGGTCGAGGTTTTCCACCAGCTCCACCTTGGCGTCGAACAGGTCCAGCAGCAGGCGGTTGCCATTGCCCAGGTAGTTGGGGTCTTGGGTGCCGGTGGGGTTTTCCAGCAGGGCCACGCAGCCCAGCCCCAACTTGGCGGCCAGGGCTGCGGTCTGGCGCACATGGTTGGACTGGATGGCACCGGCGGTGATCAGGGTGTCGGCGCCCTGGGCCAGGGCATCGGCGGCCAGGTATTCGAGCTTGCGCAGCTTGTTGCCGCCCATGGCCAGGGGTGTGCTGTCGTCACGCTTGACGTAGACATCGCGACCGATCCAGGCCGACAGGCGTTCGAGTTTTTCCAGGGCGGTGGTAGACCTGAGCAGGTCGAGACGGTTAAAGCGGGCGAGCTGTTGTTTGATCATGGGGCCGCACGGAACAGGGAAGGTGCAAGGACTATAGGCAGCCCTTTTTGCCCGGGCAACCGCCAATCGCTTATGCGAAAAAGTGCTTGAAGCCAGACAATTAGTTCTTAAGCGCCGCCGTCGCCGGGCGTAAAGTGATCGCCGTTTGCGCGGCCCGATTGTCCGGCCGCCCGAGTAAGGAGTCTTATCGTGAGCGAGCGTTCCAGCCATTGGCAATTGCAGACCATCGTTGGCCAACTGCGTGATGCCCGTGACCAGTGGCGTACCCGCAACGGTCGGGTCAGCGGCGAGCAGGGCGGGCGTGAGCTGCCGTCGCGGGCGGCCATGGCGGAAATCCTCGAGGCCCTGTGCGGTGCCCTGTTTCCCATGCGCCTGGGGCCGGTGGACCTGCGCGAAGAGAGCGAGGATTTCTACGTGGGCCACACCCTGGACGCGGCGCTCAACGCCTTGCTGGCCCAGGCGCGCCTGGAGCTGCGCTATGTGGCCCGGCAGAGCGGCGAGGCCGATGCCGAAGTCAACGCCCGGGCGATCCGCCTGATCCAGGATTTCGCCCTGGCCCTGCCCGGCCTGCGGGTGCTGCTGGACACCGATGTGCTGGCGGCCTATCACGGCGACCCTGCGGCCCGCAGCGTGGATGAGGTGCTGCTGTGCTACCCCGGCATCCTGGCGGTGATCCACCACCGCCTGGCGCACCATCTGTATCGCGCCGGCCTGCCGCTGCTGGCGCGGATCAGCTCGGAAATCGCCCACTCGGCCACCGGCATCGACATCCACCCGGGTGCGCAGATCGGCCGCAGCTTCTTCATCGACCACGGTACCGGCGTGGTGATCGGCGAGACCGCGATCATCGGCGAGCGGGTGCGCATCTATCAGGCGGTGACCCTGGGCGCCAAGCGCTTCCCGGCGGACGAGGACGGCCAGTTGCAGAAGGGCCACCCGCGCCACCCGATCGTCGAGGACGACGTGGTGATCTACGCCGGCGCGACCATCCTGGGGCGCATCACCATCGGCAAGGGCTCGACCATTGGCGGCAACGTCTGGCTGACCCGCAGCGTGCCGGCCGGCTGCAACCTGACCCAGGCCAACCTGCAGCACGACGACGGCTCGCAGAAGTAGGCGCTGGCTTGTGTAGGCGCTGGCTTGCCAGCGAAGGCGTCCCTGAGGGCGATGCAGGGCTTGCGGGCCTCTTTGCCGGCAAGCTGGCTCCTACGGGAGAGAGGCCGGCCCGGCAAGGGGCTTTTTCTGCTGAACGATTGCGTCCGACACACGTCATACCCTTCCCTGAGCTAGCGTACAAAAGGTACCGCTGAGCCCTGCGATTAGTCCTGAGCCCCCTATCCATGTTTAACTTGAACGCTTGTTCAAGTTAAACCGGTGGTTCGCTGCCCGCTCACAACAGGAGGCTTGCCTTTGCTGAGTCCGTCTATTTCAGCCATGTTTCATCCCTTCGAGGTGCACCGTTCATGAGTGCACCATCCACCTCCGCGAATGCTCTGATTCGCATGAACCCTCCGGTGTTCTACTTCGCCGCGAGCTTTATCCTGATCTTCGGCGTGGTGGTCATTTCCATGCCGGAACAGGCCGGCGCCTGGCTGCTGGCGGCGCAAAACTGGGCGGCCAACACGGTCGGCTGGTACTACATGCTGGCGATGACCCTGTACCTGGTCTTCGTGGTGGTCACCGCCTTGTCCGGCTACGGCAAGATCAAGCTCGGTGCCGACCACGACGAACCCGAGTTCAGTTACCTGTCCTGGGCCGGCATGCTGTTCGCCGCCGGGATCAGCATCACGCTGTTCTTCTTCTGCGTTTCCGAGCCCCTGACCCACATGCTGCAACCGCCCCAGGGCGAGGCCGGCACCGCCGAGGCGGCGCGCCAGGGCATGCAGCTGCTGTTCCTGCACTGGGGCCTGCACGGCTGGGGCGTGTTCGCCTTCGTCGGCATGGCCCTGGCGTACTTCGCCTACCGGCACAACCTGCCGCTGGCCCTGCGTTCGGCGCTGTACCCGCTGATCGGCAAGCGCATCAACGGCCCTATCGGCTACGCGGTGGATGGCTTCGGCATCATCGCCACGGTGTTCGGCCTGGGCGCCGACATGGGCTTTGGCGTACTGCACCTGAACTCCGGCCTCGACTACCTGTTCGGCATCGCCCACACCCAGTGGATCCAGGTTGGCCTGATCACCCTGATGATGGGCGCGGCGATCATTGTCGCGGTGTCCGGGGTCGACAAGGGCGTGCGGGTGATGTCCGACATCAACATGCTGCTGGCGGTGGCGCTGCTGCTGTTCGTGCTGTTCGCCGGGCCCACCCAGCACCTGCTCAACACCCTGATCCAGAACCTGGGCGACTACCTGGGCGCCTTGCCCACCAAGAGCTTCGACGTCTACGCCTACAACAAGCCCAGCGACTGGCTGGGCGGCTGGACGGTGTTCTACTGGGCCTGGTGGATTGCATGGTCGCCGTTCGTGGGCCTGTTCATCGCGCGGATTTCCCGGGGCCGGACCATCCGCGAGTTCGTGTTCGGCGTACTGCTGATTCCCCTGGGCTTTACCCTGGCGTGGATGTCGATCTTCGGTAACAGCGCCATCGACCAGGTGCTCAACCACGGTATGAGCGCCCTGGGCATGTCGGCTATCGACAACCCGTCGATGACCCTCTACCTGCTGCTGGAAACCTACCCCTGGAGCAAGACCGTGATTGCGGTCACGGTGTTCATCAGCTTCGTGTTCTTCGTCACCTCGGCGGATTCCGGCACCGTGGTGCTCTCGACCCTGTCGGCCAAGGGCGGCAACGCCGATGAGGATGGGCCGAAATGGCTGCGGGTGTTCTGGGGCGCGATGACGGCGCTGGTTACCAGCGCGCTGTTGTTCGCCGGCAGCATCGACTCGCTGAAGTCGGCGGTGGTGCTGACCTCGCTGCCGTTCTCGCTGATCCTGCTGTTGATGATGTGGGGGCTGCACAAGGCGTTCTACCTGGAATCCCAGCGGCGCATCGCCCAGTTGCATTCCCTGGCGCCGGTTGCGCCTTCGCGGCGGGGCAAGGGCGGCTGGCGCCAGCGCCTGAGCCAGGCGGTGCATTTCCCGTCACGGGATGAGGTGTATCGCTTCCTCGACCAGACAGTGCGCCCGGCCATCGAAGAGGTGACCGCGGTGTTCGTCGAGAAGGGCTTGAACGTGGTGACCCAGCCCGACCCGGCCAACGACAGCGTGAGCCTGGAAATCGGTCATGGCGACCAGCACCCGTTCATCTACCAGGTGCAGATGCGCGGTTACTTCACCCCGTCCTTCGCCCGTGGCGGCATGGGTCCCAAAGAGCTGCGCAACCGCCGTTACTACCGAGCCGAGGTGCATCTGGCCGAGGGCAGTCAGGATTACGACCTGATGGGCTACACCAAGGAACAGATCATCAACGACATCCTCGACCAGTACGAACGCCATATGCAGTTCCTGCATCTGGTGCGCTGAGCCGTTCGCTCAGGCCTTGGTGAGCAACAGGTAGAACACCAGGGCCAGCACCGGCACGGCAAACACCAGGCTGCCGACCGCCAGCTCCGAACGCAGGGGCTGGTGGGCGGTGACCATGCCCACCGCACCGTTGATGACCGTCAACGCCAGCCACAGCCCCGAGAAGCCATAGCCCAGGGTCTGGCGGCTGAAACCCAGCCGCTCGCCGATAAACAGCACCAGTGCCAGCAGGATCAGGCCAAAGGTGATGATGATGGTGGTGTGCATGATGGGTACTCCCCGGGAGCCGGTGTGCCGGCGCATGTATCGAGCATAGGCGTCAAACCAGCCCGCCATTGGCCCGCAGGATCTGCCCGTTGACCCAGGCCGCCGCCGGGCTCGCCAGGAAGCTGATGATGCTGGCGATATCCTCCGGCTGCCCCAGGCGTTCCAGGGGCGGCATCCTGGCGAAGCTGGCCACCTGCTCGGCAGTCTTGTCCTTGAGGAACAGTTCGGTGGCCACCGGCCCCGGCGCCACGGCATTGACCGTGATCTGGCGCCCGCGCAGCTCCTTGGCAAACACCTGGGTCAGGGATTCCACCGCCGCCTTGCTGGCGATGTACACCGCGTAGCCCGGCAGGTTGAGGCCGACGGTGCTGCTGGAGAAATTGACGATACGGCCGCCGTCATTCAGGCGCCCGGCGGCTTCGCGCAGGGTGTTGAAGGTACCGCGAGTGTTGATGGCGAAGGTCTGCTCATAGAGCTCGTCGCTGTGCTCGGCCAGGGGCAGCACCTTGAGGATGCCGGCGTTGTTGATCAGCACATCGACCTTGCCCAGTTGGGTCTCGGTCTCTTCGAACAGCCGGCGCACATCGCTGGCGCTGGCCACGTCGGCCTTGACCGCTATGGCCCGGTGCCCGGCCTGGCGCAGTTCCACCACCAGCCGGGAAGCTTCCTCGCTGCTGCTGGCGTAGTTGATCGCCACGGCGTAACCCTCCTTGGCCAACTGGCGGGCGATTACTGCGCCTATGCCTCGGGAGGCTCCGGTGACAATGGCGACTTTTGCGGCTTGAGCGGTCATGGGGTCAGTCCTTCACGGAGGTTGAACGGCTTGTCTGGGCAACAGGTTCACGGATTTACCGTGCTGGATAAATGCGCCAGAGTTGCCTTGACTGTTCAATATTCGCCAACAATCGAGCTTCTGGAGCCACCTGTGGACCAAGTCAAAGGGATGAAAGTGTTCGTAAGGATCTACGAGCGCAGCAGCTTCACTCTAGCCGCCGATGACCTGAACCTGCCCCGGGCGACCCTGACCCACACCCTCAACCAGTTCGAGGCCTGGCTCGGCACCCGGCTGCTGGAGCGCAGCACGCGCCGGGTACGCCCGACTCTGGATGGCCAGGCCTATTACCCCCGTTGCGTGCAACTGCTGGCGGAGCTGGAAGAGGCTGAACTGGCGTTTCGCACTGTGGAGCCCCATGGGCGCTTGCGGGTGGACATGCACGGCACCCTGGCCAAGCACTTCGTGATCCCGCGGCTGGGGGAGTTCATGCAACGTTATCCACAGATCGAACTGGCCATCAGCGAGGCCGACCACTTTGTCGACCTGGTCGCCGAGGGCGTGGACTGCGTGCTGCGTGCCGGCAACCTGGAAGGCTCCTCGCTGATTGCCCGGCGGGTGGCGAACCTGCAGCAGGTGACCTGCGCCAGCCCCGCCTACCTGGCGCGATACGGCGAACCGCAGAGCCTGGACGAACTCGGCGCGCATCGGGCGGTGAACTACGTTTCGCGTACCGCCACCCGCTCGTTCCCCTTCGAGTTCCTGGTCGAGGGGCAGGTGCGCGAAGTGGCCATCGATGGCGCCTTGTCGGTGTTCGGTGCGCAGATCTACGGCGCCTCGGCCCTGGCGGGGCTGGGGATCATCCAGTGTCCGCGTTATCACGTGGCGCGGCAGATCGAGCAGGGGTCGATGCGCGAGATTCTCTGTCACACGCCGCCCCCGGCAATGCCGGTGTCGGTGGTCTACCCCCATAGCCGGCACATGTCGCCGCGGGTGCGGGTGTTTGTCGACTGGCTGGCGCAGGTGTTTACCGAGGCGCATTGACACCCCCGCTGGCACGCCGGCTCCTGCAGGGTGGGGCTATGGGCCGCCAGCGTATTGATCAACCCAGTGGATCACCTGGACAACCCCGACTACGCCGGTGGCGTATGGGGCGCTGCGCAAGCTCTCTGCCTGAGGGGCGGTGGGCTCAACTGCTTTCGCGCTCGATCAGCCGGCATTGCAGCAGGTTCAGGCGTTGCACCGTGCCTGCCACTGGCAGCACTCCCAGGCTCTCCAGCACCCGGGTCGCGGCCAGTACGCCGATCTGAAGCGCCGGTGGCTGGATGGTGCTCAGGCTGGGCAGCAGCATCTGCGCAAAGGGGTAGTCGCCAAAGCCCAGCACCGCACATTCCTCGGGGATCTTCAGCCCGGCTCGTTGCCCCGCCAGCAGGCCGCCGGCCGCCAGGTTGTCGTTGGCGAAGATGATCGCGTCGGGGCGTTCCGGGCTGCCCATCAGCGCTTCCATGGCCTGTTTGCCGGCCTCGAAGGGCGCGCGGTTGGCATCCGGGGCAAACACCCGGGGCGCCAGCCCCAACTCGGCCAGCGTTGCCAGATAGCCGTCGCGCCGCTCCAGGGCACTGAAGTCTCCCGGGGCGCTGTTCTGCACGAAGGCGATGCGCCGGTAGCCTTTGGCGTGCAGGTGGCGAGCGGCCGTAACCCCTACCTGAAAGTGCGAAAAGCCGATCTGCAGCGGTTGGCGCTGGGGCTGGTAGTCCCAGGTTTCGATCACCGGGATCTCGGTGTCGGCGAGCATCTTTTCCGTGCCCGGGCTATGGAAGTGGCTGGTCAGTACCAGGGCTGCCGGCGACCAGCCGAGAAAGGCCCTTACCGCGCTCTCCTCCTGCCTTGCGTCGAAGTAGCTGGAAGCCAGCAGCAGTTGGTAGCCATGGCGGCTGAGGGTGTCGCTGAAGCCCTGGATGGTCTGGGCGAAAATCGGCCCGGAAATGTTCGGGATGACCATGGCGACAATCCGCCCGCGGGCCGAGGCCAGCCCGCCGGCCACCAGGTTCGGTACATAGCCGAGTTCGGCGACCACCGCGGCGATGCGTTCACGGCGCTCGGGGGAAACACTGTCGGGCTGGTTGAAATAGCGCGAAACGGTGATCGCCGACACCCCGGCCTGGCGCGCCACGGTGTTCAGGGTTACGCGGCCGGCGCCTCGGCGCTTGCGGCCAGGCGCTTGGTCAGAGGTCATGAGCGCATTCCTTTGGCTGAACAAAAAGGCATATAAAAGTAATTTTTCAGTATTGGACGCTCTATCAGGAGCCTGTCGATACTGGCGATGTTAGCGCTAACAAAGCGCCATGTCTGCTACTCGCTCGAGCGAATGCCCAAGACAGTTTTCAGGCGCTGCCGGCACAGATCGGCAGCGGTTCGGGGCATTTTTCAGCAGGTGCAGCATGCAGAACTTTCTTGGGGAACAGCACAGTCTCACGCAGTCGATCCGTGGTAGCACGCCATTGCGACCCCATCTGGGCTGGTTGCTGGCGGGGCTGGCCGCCTTGCCGCTGCCGGCGGCTTATGCCGCTGGCAGCGGCGCCAGCGCACAGGATCAGGAACCGACCCTGAAGTCGGTGACCGTCACCGCCACCCGCCGCGAGGAATCGCTGCAGAAAGTCCCGGTGGCGGTCTCGGTGGTGGAGGGCGAGCAACTGGAGCGGGATAACCGCAACGGCGTTGCAAGCATCGTGCAGCAGGTGCCATCGCTGAACTTCCGCACGGGTGCCTCGAACAAGGACACCTCGCTGTTCATCCGTGGCGTGGGCACCATTTCCACCTCACCGGGGGTGGAGCCCACGGTGGCGACGGTGATCGACGGCGTGGTCTACGGCCGCCCCGGCCAGGCCACCCTGGACCTGCTGGATCTGGAACGGATCGAAGTCCTGCGCGGGCCCCAGGGCACCCTGTTCGGCAAGAACGCCTCGGCCGGGGTGCTGAATGTCATCACCAAGGCGCCTACGGCCGAGACTCATGGCTACATCGACCAGGCCTACTACAGCGGCAACGAAAGCCGCACCCGTTTCGGCATTGGCGGCAGCCTGATTCCCGACACCCTCAAGGGCTCGTTCACCACCTTGTTCGGCAGTTACGACGGCAATGTGGATAACCGCCACAACGGCCAGGAGGTCAACGGCTACAACCGCAAGGGCGTGCGCGGCAAGCTGGAGTTCACCCCCAGCGAGGACCTCAAGTTCACCTTCGCGGCGGACTACATGCAATCCCATGATGACGCCCCCAACGGGGTGGTGAGCAAGGCCCTGACACCTGCCTTCGCCAATGCCCTGAACCCCGTGCGCGCCAGCAGCGACAACCGGGACATCAACACCGACACCCGTACCCATGTGGACGATATCAACAAGGGCCTTTCCGGCCAGCTGGACTGGAGCCTGGGCGACTACACCCTGACCTCGATCACCGCCTGGCGCGGCTGGAACAATACCCAGTACCAGGACGGCGACCGTCTTGGCACGGTCACTGCGGCGTTCCCCGGGACCGCCGACAAGGGTGACCTGGACTACAACCAGTACTCGCAGGAGCTGCGCCTGGCATCGCCCAAGGGGCGGTTCCTGGAGTACGTCGGCGGCCTGTTCTACATGCACGGCAAGGATGAAGAAACCTACCAGCGCACCCTGACCACGACCACCGGCGCCAACCGGGGCATTGCCGACTACAGCACCACCAACGACAGCTACGCGGTATTTGGCGAGAGCACCCTGAATTTCACCGAGGACTTTCGTGGCATCGCCGGCCTGCGCTGGACCCACGATGACCTGAAGTACGATCACCGCCGGGTCTCGACTTCGGCGACCACGGTCAGCGGTATCCAGCCGGGCACCCAGAGTTCCGGCTCGGTGGACGAGGATGGCTGGTCCGGGCGCCTGGGCCTGCAATATGACCTCAGCGCCACGGTCACCAGCTACCTGACCTATTCCCGGGGCTACAAGGGCCCGGCCTACAACGTGTTCTTCAACATGCAGCCGCGGGACACCCAAGCACTGAAACCCGAAACCTCCAACACCTGGGAGGTGGGGATCAAGGCCAGCAGCTGGAACAACCGGCTGACCACCAACCTCGCGGTGTTCCACAGCGAATACGACAACTACCAGGCCAACTTCTTCGACACCGTGGCCGGGCAGGTAGTGACCCGCCTGATCAATGCCGGGAGCGTCAGCAGCGAGGGCGTGGAACTGGATTACGCCCTGCAGGCCACCCAGCAACTGAAGTTCTCCGGGGCCCTGGCCTACACCCGGGCGCGCATCGACGAATTCGCCTGCCCGGCGGGCGCGGCGGCTTCGTGCAATGTCAACGGCAAGCCGTTGCCCTTCAGCCCGGACTGGAAAAGCTACGTGCGCGCCGACTACAGCATTCCCCTGGATAACGGCCTGGATATCGAGTTGGGCACTGACTACAGCTGGCAAAGCGAAGTGCAGTACGACATCAGCCAGAACCTCGACACCCGGCAGGGCGCCTACGGCATCTGGAACGCCAGCATTGCCCTGGCCGACTACAACGATGGCTGGCGCGTGGCATTGCTGGGCAAGAACCTTGCCGACAAGTCCTATTCGCCCTTGCTGGCCAGTGGCGGCAACTACATCTACCGCGCCGTGCCCCGGGATGACGAACGTTATTTCGGCGTGCAGTTGCGCAAGGATTTCTGATGCCCTGCCGTTGTAGGAGCCGGCTTGCCGGCGAATGGGTCGGCGAACTGGGAGCAGGTCTTGTGGGCGCTTTCGCTGGCAAGCCAGCTCCTACAGCGGGCTTTGGCGGTGCCCTTTTTGCAGCATGAAACAAGGAGTGATCCATGTCCCGTTCCACTCGCCAGCTCAAGCTCGGCGCCTTTCTCATGGCCACCGGTCACCACGTTGCCGCCTGGCGTCATCCGGATGTTCCGGCCCAGGCAGGGCTGGATTTTGCCGTCTATAAAGAACTGGCGCAGATCGCCGAAGCCGCGCGCTTCGATGCACTGTTCGTCGCCGACAGCCTGGCAGCCCCTACCGGCCCCATCGCCAGCCGCATGGCCCGCTCCGATTACTTCGAACCCTTGACGTTACTGGCGGCCCTGGCGGCCGTGACCGAGCGGATAGGGCTAATTGCCACTAGCACTACGAGCTATAACGTACCGTACCACGTAGCACGTAAATTCGCGTCGCTGGACCATCTTTCAGGTGGTCGGGCGGGGTGGAACCTGGTGACTTCCGACAATGCCGTCGAAGCGCGGAATTTCGGCCGGGAGGAACATTTTGGGCACGCGGAACGTTATCGCAGGGCCCGGGAGTTCCATCGGGTGGTCACCGGGCTCTGGGACAGCTGGGAGGACGACGCCTTTGTCCGCGACAAGGCCAGTGGCAAGTATTTCGACCCAGACAAGCAGCATTTACTGGACCATCGCGGTGAATTCTTCCAGGTCAAAGGGCCATTGAATGTGGCGCGCCCACCCCAGGGATACCCGGTGATCGTCCAGGCCGGTTCTTCCGAGAGCGGTCGTGAGCTGGCGGCCCAGACCGCCGAAGTGGTATTCACCGCCCAGCCTTCCATGGCCGCCGCGCAGGCCTTCTATGCCGACCTGAAAGGACGCCTGAAGCAGTACGATCGTAGTACGCAATCCCTGAAAATCATGCCTGGGGTATTCGTGGTGGTGGGGGACAGCGAAAGTCAGGCCCGGGAAAAGTTCGAAGCCTTCCAGGACCTGGTGGAGCCCGAAGTGGGCGTGGCCCTGTTGGGGAGGATGCTGGGCAACTTCGACTTGTCCGGCTACCCGCTGGATGCACCGTTGCCGGCGCTACCACTGACCGAGAGCGGCCAGCAGAGCCGCCAGCAATTGCTCACCGAGCTGGCCGGCAAGGACAACCTGACCCTGGCCCAGCTGGGGCGCAGGATTGCCGGTGGCCGTGGGCACTACAGCCTGATCGGTACGCCCGGGCAGATAGCCGACGTACTGCAAGCCTGGTTCGAGGAGGGCGCGGCCGATGGTTTCAATGTGCTGGTGCCGCATCTCCCTGGCGGGCTACGGGACTTTGCCGGCGGGGTGATTCCGGAACTGCAGCGGCGCGGGCTGTTCAGAACTGAATACGAGGGCCGAACCCTGCGGGAAAACCTGGGGTTGGCGCGACCGAAGAATCAGTTTGTGTGACAACGCGGCTGGCGCAGGGGCCGGCTTGCCAGCGAAGGCGCTCGTGGTGGCCAAGGCTTGCGGGCCTTTGGCCGGCAAGCCGGCTCCTACCGTGGGGCGCTTTGATCGACGTTAGTCGTTTTGGAAAGACCTGACTCAGAGAGGATTCGATGACTTACATAGCTGCTGAAAACCGCTACGACTCCATCCCCTATCGCCGTGTCGGCCGCAGTGGCCTGGTACTGCCGGCGCTGTCCCTGGGGCTGTGGCACAACTTTGGCGACAGCACGCCGATCGACACCCAGCGTGCCTTGCTGCGCACCGCCTTCGACCTGGGGATCAACCACTTCGACCTGGCCAACAACTACGGCCCGCCCTACGGCAGCGCCGAAATCAACTTCGGCCGCCTGCTGCGTGAAGACTTCAAGGCCTATCGCGATGAATTGATCATCTCCAGCAAGGCCGGTTGGGACATGTGGCCCGGGCCTTACGGCCAGGGCGGCGGTTCGCGCAAGTACGTGCTGGCCAGCCTCGACCAGAGCCTGCAGCGCCTGGGCCTGGACTATGTGGATATCTTCTATTCCCACCGCTTCGACCCGGATACGCCGCTGGAGGAAACCGCCAGCGCCCTGGCCACCGCCGTGCAGCAGGGCAAGGCGCTGTATATCGGTATTTCTTCCTATTCGGGGGCCAAGACCCGGGAAATCGCCGCGTTGCTCAAGGAGTGGAAGGTGCCGCTGCTGATCCATCAACCGGCCTACAACATGCTCAACCGCTGGGTCGAGAAGGACCTGCTGGACACCACCGAGGAGCTCGGCGCCGGGGTCATCGCCTTTACGCCGCTGGCCCAGGGCCTGCTTACCGACAAGTACCTCAATGGCATTCCCGAGGATGCGCGGGTCAATCGTCCGGGGGGCGGCTCGTTGCAGGCTTCGCACTTGTCGGAGGCCAATATCGCCCATGTCCGCGCGCTCAACGAGATCGCCAAGAACCGCGGCCAGAGCCTGGCGCAACTGGCCCTGGCCTGGACCCTGCGCGACCCGCGGGTGACCTCGGCGCTGATCGGTGCCAGCCGGCCGGAGCAGATCGTCGAGAACGTCGGGGCGTTGCAGAACTTGAGCTTCAGTGTCGAGGAACTGGCGGAAATCGATCATTTCGCCAAAGAAGGGCGCATCAACCTGTGGGAAAAACCTTCGACGGCAGAGTGAGGTAAGTCTGCCCCTGCACCGATAAAACAGCCCCCGGCAGAGCGATCTGCCGGGGGCTGTTGGCTTTGCCGCCTGGAGCGGGGCGGCAGGCGTCGTTACCTGGTCGTGCTGCTGACTTTCAAGGAAGACGGATTGCCGGCCACGGTGCGGTCCTGGGGATCATCGAGGTCGACCTTGGCGGTCACCGACAGGCCCGGCCGCAGGCGTTCGAGGCCGGACTGGTTGGCGTCGAAGCGAATGCGCACCGGCACCCGCTGGACGATCTTGGTGAAGTTGCCGGTGCCCGGTTCGAAGGGCAGCAGGGCAAAGGTCGAGCCTGAACCCGGAGCCAGGCTTTCCACGGTGCCGGTGATGCTGACGCCTGGCAGGGCATCGATCTTGATCTGCGTCGATTGCCCCGGGTACATGTGCTGGGTCTGGGTCTCCTTGAAGTTGGCCAGTACATAGAGGTCATGCAGCGGCACCAGGGTCAGCAGGCGCGAACCCGGTTGCACGTAATCGCCAACCTGGATCTGCCGATTGCCGACGGTGCCGTCCATCGGTGCATAGATGGTGGTGTGGCGCAGGTCCTGCTGGGCCAGTTCCAGCCGCGCCTTGGCGGTTACCACCTTGGCCTTGGCCATCTGCAATTGCGCTTGCAGGCGTTGCCGTTGCGCGGTGGTGACCGCAAGGTCGTTCTCCGCCACTTGCAACATGGCCTGGGCGTAGGCCAGGCCTTGTTCGGCGGAGATGGCCTGGGTGCTGTATTTCTCCACCTCGTTGCGCGCCACGGCGCCGGTGGTGACCAGGGTATCGAAGCGATTGCGCTCCGCACCGGCACGCTTGGATTCGGCCTGGTTGGTGCGGATCGAGGTGCGCGCCGCCTGCACGCGGGCACTGGCCAGGCGCTGCTCGGCGTCCTGGATGGTCAGCGCGGCCTCGGCCAGGGCGACCTGGGCCTGGTTGTCCGCCAGATCGCCTTCGGCCAGGGATACCCGGCTGTCGAACTCTTCGCTGTTGATGCGCACCAGGGGCTGCCCGGCGGTGACGTTCTGGTGATCCTTGACCAGCACCTCTGTCACCAGGCCATGGACCCGCGGCGCGACGGAGGTCGCATCGGCGGCGATGTAGGCATCGTCCGTGGCCTGTGTCGACGGCGCCATCAGCACCCAGCCAACCCCGACTGCTACCAATGTCAGGGCGATAGCGCCGGCGATCAGCGGGCGCTTGGAACGCTTGCGCGGCTTCTCGGACTCTTGGGCGGCTTGCAGGATGGCGTTCTGAGTCTGGGTGCTCTGCTCCATGTTGAAGCTCCATGCTGTTTTGAATTACGATCATAATATTCACATGTCGGTCGCAATACTACAGGGAAGTACCTACCGTGACGACAAGCGCAACTGACCTCTCCGAAGCGGGTGCCCAGCCCGGCCAACAGTCCACCAAGCGCAAGTTTCTGGTCTTCACGATCATGGCTTTCGGCATGTTCATGGCGCTGATCGACATCCAGATCGTGGCGGCCTCGCTCAACGACGTGCAGGCCGGGCTCAGTGCCGGCCCTGATGAAGTGAGCTGGGTGCAGACCGCCTATCTGATTGCCGAACTGATCATGATTCCCTTCTCGGCGTTTCTCGCCCAGGCGATTTCCACCCGCTGGCTGTTCGCTGCCAGCGCGGCGTTCTTTACCCTGTTCAGCGTGGGTTGCGGCATGGCCTGGAACATCGAGTCGATGATCGTGCTGCGGGCCCTGCAAGGCTTTGCCGGCGGGGCGATGGTGCCCACGGTATTCGCCGTGGGGTTCGTATTGTTCGAAGGCAAGCAGCGGGCGATGGTCCCGGCAATCCTTGGCATGACCGCGGTGCTGGCACCGACCCTGGGCCCCACGGTGGGCGGCCTGGTGACCTTCTACCTGGACTGGCGCTGGATCTTCTTCATCAACGTGCTGCCGGGGCTGGTGATCTGCATCGGCGCGGCGTTGCTGATCGATGTGGATCGCCCGGACCTGTCCATGCTGCGGCGTATCGACTGGCTGCATTTCGTCGCCATGGCGCTGGCCCTGGGGTGTTTTGAATACGTGCTGGAGGAGGGGCCGCGCAAGGACTGGTTCAGCGATACCGGGATCGTCATCGCGGCCTGGGTGTCCCTTGTGTCCTTTGGTTTGTTCATCGAGCGCTCGTTGTATTCGAACAACCCGATCGTGTCCCTGGTGCCGTTTCGCGACCGTACCTTTTCCATTGCCTGCCTGCTGAACCTGGTGATCGGTTTTGGCCTTTATTCGTCGACCTACCTGGTGCCGGTGTTTCTTGGCCGGGTGCGTGGCTTCGATAGCCTGGAAATCGGCACCACGGTTTTTGTCGTGGGCATCGGGCAGTTGGTCAGTACGATTATTGCTGCCCGGGCCTCGGAAAAAGTTGATCGGCGCCTGATCATCTCGGTGGGTTTCCTCGGCCTGGCGCTGAGCCTGTGGCTGACTTCCCGGGTCACCTCCAACTGGGGATTCGATGAGTTGCTGGTGCCGCAGGTGGCGCGTGGGCTGTTCCTGATGCTGTGCATCGTGCCGAGCGTGAACATGGCCTTGAGTTCGTTCCAGGGGGTTGAACTGCGCCAGGCCTCCGGGCTTTTCAACCTGATGCGCAACCTGGGCGGCGCCATTGGTATTGCTACGGTCAACACCTGGCTGCAGGACGATGCCCGGACTCAGGTCCTGCGCCTGTCCGAGTCGCTGGGGAGCAAGGCTGTCGCCGCCCAGGAACTCATGGGCCAACTGGCGCTGAAGATTGCCGCCGATACACCGGATGCCAGCCACGCTTTCCTGATGGCTCAGGGCATTCTCGGCCGCCTGGTGGGGCGTGAAGCGCTGACCCTGGCCTTTGGCGATGTGTTCCGCCTGATGGCGATGATGTTCGTGGTGGCGTTGTTGCTGGTGCCGTTGTGCAAGGTGCCCCCGGCCGCGCCAGGCGCAGCCGAGGAGGAGAAGTGATAAGCAGCCGGGGCCTAGATGATCGGCGGCCCGGAGCGGGTCTTGCGCAACTGGCTGGGGGTGCAGCCCATGTTTTTCCACATCAGGCGGCGTAGAGCGGTGGAATCGGCATAGCCCACTTTGAAAGCAACTTCTTCAATGCTCATATTGGTGGTTTCCAATAAGCTTTGAACATGTTGCAGGCGAACTTTCTGAATGAAGGCCATGGGCGGCTTTCCCGTGGCGCTACGAATTCTGCGGGATAAGGTCTTCTCGGTTATACGCAAATGTTCGGCAATGGTGCTCAGTGGCGGAACGTTGGGCAGGCAATCCTCGATGAACTTCTCCATTAACAAAACTTCACGGTTTTCCGTTTGCAAGTTGGACAAGGCCATGTAGTGATATTGCGCCGGTCGACCATCTATCAACAGATAACGCATGGTCAATTCAGCAATCTGATTGCCCATCTTATTACGCAATATGTAGAGCATTAGATCCATTTGCGACATGCCTGCGCCTGCTGTAATCATATTTCCGTCATGAATAAGCATGCGTTTTGTGTCGAGTATCGCTTCGGGATAACGCTCTTTGAAAGTTTCATACAGTTGCCAATGAGTGGTGACCGTATGCCCCTCCAGAACCCCCGCCTCACCCAGGACGAAAACTGCTGAACAGGACGCCGCCGTCTGCTGCCCGCGGCGGTGATGGTCATGCACCAACTGGCTGAGCTTGCGGATATCGGCGTGCCCGAGCCGGGTGATCAGTTCGCTGGACAGGCTGAGCCCAGGCAGCCTTTTTTCCCGGCGACAGCCAAAGAAATCCAGCTCCTGGGTGTTCTCCAGCCCCAGTCCCGGGATCACCAGCATGCTGCCTTCGATGGCCTGGACCTTGTCCAGTGGCTGGGCATCCAGGCGCATGCCGTTGCGCATGCGAACCGATTCGCTGCTGCCGATAATCTTCCAGGTGATGGTTGGCCGGCCCATGACTTCGGCGACCTGGTTAGCTGTTCGCAGCACATCCAGGGTGATCGCGACACTCGATCCCATGGCACCTTCCAGCGCAATAAGCGTGAGCACATCCATGTCCATTTTCTCCCTGTAAGTGTCCATTTGTGCATTAGCAAAATATACAAGCTGGTGGCAGACTTCTCAACGCATCCAGATTTCACTTTCCTGCCCACGCTATTCCCTGTGGGACATAAAAAAATATGCATTCATCAAGTGAATGCGTTGCTCTGTCAATAAAATGACATCTTTGTCTACTGCCTAGTAAGAGCTCCCCTTCTTAGGGGCGTTTGTTCGGTTCCTTAGTGCTGAAAATAATAAACGACCTCCAGGTCAATATATGGCTCTCCATTTAAAAAGGATTTTGAATGAACTACGCCGTGCCTCGTGATTATCTTAATGATGTCAATCCAGCCATCTCAGCGCATGTAGCAGTTGATGATCTGCCGTTGGCTGAAGTCCCGGGCATCGAATGTTTAAGTTCGGTTACCGAAGTACTGGCCTATCGCGCATGGCGGCAACCCGATGCCATTGCCTTCATCCATCTGCTCGATGGCGAGCGGGAGGAGGCGTCGATCAGCTACGCCGAACTGTGGAAGCGTAGTCAACGATTGGCCGCCGCGCTGCAGATCTTCGAGCCCCGTGAAAAACGGGTGCTGATGCTGTTCGAGACCGGTATCGACTACATCGTTTCACTGTTCGGCCTGCTGCTGGCCGGTGCCGTGGCGATCCCGGCCTTTCCCCCAGTGGGGACCCGGGGGCTGGAGCGGCTGGCACTGATCTGCGTTGATGCCCATCCGCAACTGGTGCTCACCAGCTCGCGCTTCATGCGGTCCCAGGAGCGGGTCAACGCTCTGCTCCAGGGTGATTTGCCCGCGCCCCAGTGGGTTGACCCGGAGCAGTTGGCCGAGGCGGATTCATCCTGGCGCGGGCAGGCGCTCGCCCACGGCCAACTGGCCCTGCTGCAATACACCTCGGGCTCCACCTCGGCGCCCAAGGGCGTGATGCTGACCCACGACAACCTCTACAGTAATTGCCGCAGTGCCAGCCAGTGGATGGGCCCGGCCAGGAATCGCGTGGGTTGCAGCTGGCTGCCGCCCTATCACGACATGGGCCTGATGGGCGGAATCCTGCAGCCGATCTTCGATGCCTTCCCTACCGTGCTCATCAGCCCCGGGCACTTTGTCCAGCGGCCGCTGCGCTGGCTGGATGCGGTGTCCAGGTACGGCGCCGACGTCACCATCGCGCCCAACTTCGCCTTCGACCTGTGTGTCGAAAACATCACCGACGAGGAACTGGCAGAGCTCGACCTGAGCAAGCTCAAGGCTATCTATTGCGGGGCCGAGCCGGTGCGCCAGAGCACCCTGGCGCGCTTCTCCGAACGTTTTGCCGCCGCCGGCTTCAACCCGGCGGCCCTGGGCCCCTGCTACGGGTTGGCCGAGGCCACCGTACTGGTCTCGGGCAAGCGCCACGATGAGCCGGCGTTCAATACCCAGGTGGATCGGGACCAACTCGCCAGTGGCACCCTGGCCATCGTCGATGCCGAGGATGCCCGGGCCCTGCCGCTGGTCAGTAGCGGCAGGGTCGCCCCGGGCCTGCGTGTGGCGATTGTCGACCCTGTCAGCCTGCAACCGGTGGCGGACGGCCAGATCGGCGAGATCTGGGTCCAGGGCGACAACGTGGGCGCCGGCTACTGGGGCAAGGAAGCGCTGAGCCAGCAGGTGTTTCGCGCCAGCCTGCCGGGCATCCATGGGCGTTTCATGCGCACCGGCGATCTTGGCGCGCTGCACCGCGATGAGCTGTTCGTCACCGGGCGCCTCAAGGACCTGATCATCATTGCCGGGCGCAACCTGTATCCCCAGGACCTGGAGCTGGCGGTGGAAAGCGCCGACCCGCGCATCCGCAGCAACGGCTGCGTGGCGGTGGGCATCGATAACGGCCAGCAGGAACAACTGGCGATCGTGGCCGAGGTCAAGCGCAGCGAAAAACTCGATGAAGCCCAGCAGGAACAGCTGCGCCAGGTGATCACCAGTGCGCTGGTCAGCCAGTTCGGCGTGGCCCCGGCGCGCATCCACCTGGCGCCCATGGGCGGCATTCCACTGACCACCAGTGGCAAGGTCCAGCGCCAGGCCACCCGCAAGGCCCTGCTCAACGACACGCTGGCGCGCTATGGCGCCAGTCGCGCGGCTGCGGCACCTACCCTTAAAACTGCTACGGATGCCCTGTCATGACGGCCATGAATCCTCATATCGACCGCACCGGCCAGCGCGAGCGGCAATTGGCCTGGCTGACGGTCGCAACTCCGGCAGTGGGCACCGTGGTGGCCCTGGTGCTGGCCTGGCATCAGGGCATCGGCTGGCTGGAAATCGGCGCGCTGGCCAGCATGTACCTGTTGACCGCCCTGGGAGTGGAAGTGGGCATGCACCGGTTCTTTTCCCACCATGCGTTCAAGGCCGGCCCGGTGATCACCGCATTCTTCGGCATCGCCGGTTCGATGGCGGCGCAGGGCCCGATCCTGTTCTGGGCGGCGACCCATCGCCAGCACCACGCCTTCACCGACAAGGAAGGCGACCCGCATTCGCCGCGTCCGCTCAAGGCGGGTTTTATCGGCAATATCCAGGGCTGGTGGCACGCTCACCTGGGCTGGCTGTTCAGCCTGCGCAAGCAGAACTGGAGCCAGTTCGTGCCGGACCTGCTGCGCGATCGACTGATCATGCAGATCAACCAGCGCTACTACCTGTGGATCATCCTCGGCCTGCTGCTGCCCAGCCTGGCATGCGGGCTGATAACCCGCAGCTGGGAGGGCGCGCTCAGCGGCCTGCTGTGGGGCGGCTTCGTGCGGATCTTCCTGGTGGACCACGCCACCTGGTGCATCAACTCCTTTGCCCACCGGGTTGGCGGCCGCGACCACAAGACCCGGGATACCAGCCGCAACGTGTTCTGGCTGGCGATTCCGACGGTAGGGGGCGGTTGGCACAACAACCACCACGCCTTCCCGGCGCTGGCCCATGCCGGCCTGAAACCCTGGCAGTTGGATATTGGCGGCCTGTTCATCGAGCTGCTCGCCCTCTGCGGCCTGGCCTGGGATGTCAAACGGCCCGGCCCGACCGTGGCTGCAGAACCTTCAGAAAGCTGATTGCCGGTCCCTACCTCACAGGAAGCAATTCATGGACGAGATACTCACCAACACAGCGACACCAGAGGTCGGCGGGGTTGCCCAGCTGAGCCCGAGTGCGGCCAGGACCAAGGCGCGGATCGCGCTGGCAGTCATGCTGGTGCCCCTGTTCGGGACCTTCGAGGCAATCCGGCTATGGTTCACCGGCCAGGTCCATGCCCTGGATTTCATCCTCTTCGCGGTGTTCTACGCGGTGCAGATGTTCGGGGTTTCCATGGGCTACCACCGTTACCTGGCCCATCGTGCGTTCAAGACCTCGCGGCTGATGAGCAGCCTGATGCTGATCGCCGGTTGCATGGCGGCCCAGGGGCCGATCCTGTTCTGGGTCACCACCCATCGCCGGCACCACACCTACAGTGACCAGCACGGTGACCCGCATTCCCCCAACCTCATGGGCCAGAGCCGCTGGCAACGGGCCAAGGGGCTGTGGCATGCGCACATGCCGTGGATGCTGGCCCCGGACATGTCGAGCTGGAACTTCTTCGCCCCGGACATCCTGCGCGACCGCCGGCTGTTCTTCTACAACCAGACCTACCTGTTCTGGGTGGCTCTGGGGGTAATCCTGCCAGGGGTGATCGGCGGGCTGGTCAGCCAGAGCTGGTCCGGTGCCTGGAGCGGCCTGATCTTCGGCGGCCTGGCGCGGATCTTCGTCGCCAACCAGGCGGCCTGGTGTGTGGGCTCCATCTGCCACCGCTACGGCGCTCGCCCGTTCGTGACCCACGACCAGAGCACCAACAACTGGATCGTGGCCTTCCTCACCTTTGGCGAGGGGCTGCAAAACAATCACCACGCATTCCCTGCCTGGTACCGGCATGGCGTGCACTGGTGGGAGCCCGACCTGTCGGGCTGGACACTGGCGTTAATGGGCAAGCTGAGACTGGTCTCAGACCTGCGTTCCCCGTCCCAGGCAATGATCGACAAAGTCCGCAAGCGCCAGGCCTCGTCCTGAAACGCCCAATCGGCTGATCGTATTAACCACCTCACTCATCAAGGAAGATCCTATGTCCAATTTCATCTCCAATTTGCTGAGCACTCTGAGCTTCTCAGAGAAAAAACAGGCGGCGGTCGAACTCAACGAGGACAGCATCAAGCATTGGCTGGTGCAGAAGATGGGCGCGCTCTTGAAGATCGATCCTTCCCAGGTCGATACCGCCCGCAGCTTCGAGTCCTACGGCCTCGATTCGCTGGTAGCGGTGAAGGTGGCGGGTGACCTGGAGAAGTTCATGGAGCAGCGCCTGTCGCCGGCCCTGCTGTTCGAATACTCCAGCATCGATGACCTGTCCAAATACCTGGCCAATGAACTGACCACATCCGAAGTTTGACTTCGCAGGAGCTTGGCCATGGCCATTGCACAGATGCCCTCGCAAAAAAACGATAAATTCAATGACCTGCTCCGACGCTCTCAGGAGATCGAGGGCCTGCGTCTGACCGACGCAATCCCCAAGCACCTGTATCAGCCGCGGGTATGGCGCGGGATGCTCAGCTTCGTCGTCAGCTACATGCTCTACATCGGTGCCATCGTGGCGGTCGCCCACGTGCACTGGATGTTCTACCTGCCGCTGTGGCTGGTGGCGGGCCTGGGCGGCTGGGGCCTGTTCTGTGTCGCTCACGATTGCGGGCACAACTCGTTCTCGCGCAACCGCAGCTTCAACCACATCCTCGGGCACATCGCGCTGCTGCCGTTGCTGTACCCGTTCCACGGCTGGCGCCACATGCACAACATGCACCACGCCAACACCAACAACCTGGAAATGGACGTCGACTGGCGCCCGGTGCTGCGCGTGCAATATGACGCCATGCCCTGGTGGGACAAGCTGGTCTACAGCAGCACCCGCACCTGGCTGTTCTGGCTGGGCACGGTCAACTACCAGCGTCACTCGGGCTTCCGTCCGTCGATGTTCCACAAGCTCGAAGCGCGCAACGAAGTGCGTCGCTCGATCCTGTTCATGGTGGTGGCTGCGCTGATCTACCTGCCGACCCTGGTCTACTTCACCGGCTTCACCGGCCTGTTCCTGTACTTCATCGCCCCGTGGCTGGCGACCCATGCCTGGTTCAGCCTGACCACCATGATGCACCACATCAGCGACGAGACCCCGTTCCTCACCAAGGAACACTGGAGCTTCAACAGCAGCCGCCTGCTGCTGACCACCGACTACATGTACCCCAAGTGGCTGCTGTTCCTGACCCACTACATTTCGGTGCACACCGCGCACCATGTGGCGCCGATCATTCCCCACTACAACCTGCCCGAAGCCCAGGCCGCGTTGAAGACGGCCTTCCCCGGCATGGTCCGGGAAAAGCCCATGACCGTGCAGGACGTGTGGCACGTGGCGCGTAGCTGCCACCTGTACGACCCGGTGAACGGCTTCTATGAGTCCTTCGACCAACCAGCCCAGGCGGCCGGTGACCCGAGCACCCCCGGAGCCCGGGCCGCCAACGGCCCGTTGACCATGAAGCAGCAGATGCTGCGCAGCTACATGGGCGTGCTGGGATCGGTGTCGCTGGAGACCGCCGGGGCCAAGGCCACCGACCTGTTCGGCTACACCCGGGAATACATCAAGCAGCCGGACAAGGAAATGAGCCCCCTGGGCGCCCAGCGTTTCCATATCAAGGGTATCCCCGGCGTTCCCCATGGCTATCAGTGGGGCACGGGCAACCAGACCATCCTGCTGGTCCATGGCTGGGGTGCGGACAGCCGCAGCCTGTATTCCTTCACCCGGGTCCTGCAGCGCCAGGGCTTCAAGGTCGCGACCTTCGATGCGCCGGCCCACGGCATCTCGCCGGGCTCGCTGAGCACCATGACCGAGTTCAAGGACGCGGTGAAAGCGGCGATTGTCGCCCTCGGTGACGTGGTGGGTATCGTTGCCCATTCCCTGGGCGGGATCGCCGCCACCGGAGCCCTGGCCGAACTGGCCGAGACTCATCGGATCAAGGCCTTGTGCCTGCTGGGCTCGCCGGCCAACCTGCCGGTGGTGATCCAGCGCTGGGCCAACGGCTACCTGAAGCTCAAGCCGGCGGTGGTCCAGGCCATGCACCGGGAACTGTGGAAACGCAACGGCGTGCCGGTGGAGCACTGGGATATCCCGGCGCTGGGCAACGCCCTGCAACTGCCAACCCTGGTGCTGCATGACCTCAACGATCCGATCGTGCCGTTCTGCGAAGCGCAGCAGATCACCACGCTGATGCCATGGGCCAAGCTGGAGCCGGTGTCCGGGCTCGGGCATGTGCGGATCCTCTCCGATGCCGCGGTACTGGAGCAGGTGGCGCAGTTCCTCGTGGAGAACGTCAAGGTGGCCGAAGTGGCTCAGGCCAGCGCATGAGAACAACGCATAACCCTTTGATGATGGTTGACCACCCATGAGCACCTACGCTGAAAACGCTGTGGCCGAATCCGGCCTGTGGATGTGCCTGATCTGTGGCTGGATCTACGATCAACGCCTTGGCGATCCGGATTCGGGGGTGCCTCCGGGCACCGCCTGGGACGACATTGCCGAGGATTGGACCTGCCCGGAATGCGGCGTGAGCAAGTTGGACTTCAACATGGTGAAGCTGTAGCCCAGCGCTTGAATTCTGTAGTCGATGAGGAAGGAAGATGGCGACCCAAGAGCCAAGGCCGGCACCTGCCAGGGGCCGGCGCAACAGCTTCAGGAAGATGCTCTTCAAGGGCATTTACAACGGGGTTCTGGGGCTGCTTCGCTGCAGCTTCTGGATCGAGTCGCGGCTTTTTCCCCAGCGCGCTGCAGCACGGGCGCTGAAGATGTTCACGACGCCACAACGGCTGCGCCAGCATTTTCCGCAGACCTTGCCCAGCGCCACGGTGCAGGACCTGGAAACCGACCAGGGGCGCCTGCGCTGCTTTCGCTGGACTCCACCGCAGGTCCGGCGCCGGGTGGTGCTGGTGCACGGTTGGAGTGGCGCCAGCACCCAGTGGCAGTACCTGATCCCGCTGTTGCTGGAGGAGGGCTGCGAGGTCCTCTCCTTCGACTGCATCGGCCATGGCGGCAGCGGCGGTCGGCAGGCCTCGCTGCCGACCTTCGTCAGCATGCTCGACCAGGTGCAAAAGCAACTGGGGCCCTTCGACACCGTGATTGGTCACTCCCTGGGCGGCGCTGCCGCCGGGTATGCCTTGAGCACTCCGGTCGGCAAGGGTTTCCAGCGGGCGGTCCTGGTGGCCGCGCCGGCCGATATCGAAAACGTGGTCCGGCGCTTTGGCGCATTTTTGTGGATCAACGATGACGTCAGGCAACGCATGCAACTTCTGGTTGAGCAACGCTATCAGAAGGACATGGCTAGCCTGGCGGTCAGCCGTTATGGGCGCCAGGTGGAGGTCCCGGTGCTGCTGGTGCATGACCAGCAGGATCAGGAAGTCCCGGCAGATGACCTGCAATCCTTCGCCGAAGGCTTGCGACACCGGCGGGTCTTGCAGACTCGCGGGTTGGGCCATCTGAAAATTCTCAAGGACAGCGCGACCATGGAGGCCGTGGTCGAGTTTGTCTGTGCAAAGGACGGCAACCTATGAGTGAAAGTTACGATGTGATCGTTATTGGTGCGGGTCCCGGCGGCTATGTCGCCGCCATCCGGGCCGCGCAACTGGGGCTCAAGACAGTCTGCATCGAGCGCTACAAGGGCAAGGATGGCAAGACCGCCCTGGGCGGGACGTGCCTGAACGTTGGCTGCATTCCCTCCAAGGCACTGCTGGACAGTTCCCACCACTACTACGAAGCGCGCAACGGATTCGAAGTGCACGGCATCGCCATCAGCAATCCGCAGATGGATGTGCCAGCCATGCTGGCGCGCAAGGACAACGTGGTGCGCAATTTCAACGGCGGCATTGCCTCGCTGTTCAAGGCCAATGGCGTGGCCCTGCTGGAAGGTCACGGCAAGCTGCTGGCCAACAAGGAAGTGGAAATCACCGCCGCCGATGGCAGCACGCAACGCATCAGCGCCGGCAATATCATCCTGGCTCCCGGCTCGCGGCCGATCGACATTCCCGCGGCGCCCCTGGCCGGCGAGGTGATAGTGGACTCCACCGGCGCCCTGGAATTCACCCAGGTGCCCAAGCGCCTCGGGGTGATCGGTGCCGGCGTCATCGGCCTGGAACTGGGGTCGGTCTGGGCACGCCTGGGGGCTGAAGTCACAGTGCTGGAAGCCCTCGACAGCTTCCTCCCGGCGGTGGATGCGCAGATCGCCAAGGAGGCGCAGAAGATCCTCGGCAAGCAGGGCCTGGATATCCGCCTGGGCGCCCGGGTGACGGCCTGCGAAGTGCAGGGCGACAGCGTCAAGGTCAGCCTCAGTGAGGCCGGCGAGGACAAGCAGCAGGTGTTCGACCGGCTGATCGTCGCCGTCGGTCGCCGCCCCCTGACCACCGATCTGCTGGCCGCCGACAGTGGCGTGCACCTGGACGAACGCGGTTTTATCCACGTCGATGGCCAGTGCTGCACCAGCGTCCCCGGGGTGTTCGCCATTGGCGACGTGGTACGCGGCCCGATGCTGGCGCACAAGGCTTCTGAAGAGGGGGTGATGGTGGCCGAGGGGATTGCCGGGCATCGGCACCCTTTGAACTACGACCTGATCCCCTCGGTAATCTACACCCACCCGGAAATCGCCTGGGTCGGCCAGACCGAGCAGGCCCTCAAGGCCGAGGGCGTCGAGTTGAACATCGGCACCTTCCCGTTCGCTGCCAGCAGCCGGGCCATGGCGGCCAACGACACCGCCGGGCTGGTCAAGGTGATTGCCGATGCAGGCACCGACCGCGTGCTGGGCGTGCATGTGATCGGGCCGGGCGCGGCGGAGCTGGTTCAGGAAGGGGCCATCGGCATGGAGTTCGGCACCAGCGCCGAGGACCTGGGGATGATGGTGTTCTCCCATCCGACCCTGTCCGAAGCCCTGCATGAAGCCGCGCTGGCCGTGAATGGCCAGGCGATCCATATCGGCAATCGCAAGAAGAAAGCCCCCGCCGGCGTCAAATAGCCAGTGGCCCCGGCCCCGCTCATGCAGCGCGGCCGGGGTTTGCTGCATCCCCGCGTTTCAGCGCAAGAACGGCACATCCCCAAGAATGGTCGCGCGCTGCATCACCCGGCGCTGTGGACGGTAGTCGTCCACCGCATAGTGCTGGGTCACGCGGTTGTCCCAGAAGGCAATGTCGTTCTCCTGCCAGCGCCAGCGAATGGTGAATTCCGGGCGGGTGGCGTGGGCGAACAGCAGTTGCAGGATGGCTGCGCTTTCGCTTTCCGACAGCTCGTTGATCCGGGTGGTAAAGCCGTCGTTGACGAACAGCGACTTGCGCCCGCTCACCGGGTGCGTGCGGATCACCGGGTGCGACAGCGGCGGGTTCTTGCGCCGGGTTTCTTCCCAGCGCGCCAGGTCCTCGGGGGTGTTGCCGAAGCGCTCCAGAGGGAAGGACTTGGTGAAGTCGTGGGTCGCGGTCAGGCCCTGCAGCAGATTCTTCATCGGCTCCGACAGCGCCTCGTAGGCGGCAATGCCGCTGGCCCACAGGGTATCGCCGCCGAACTCCGGCAGCAGCTTGGCGCTGAGCACCGCGCCCAGGGCCGGGGTCGGCAGAAAGGTTACGTCGGTGTGCCAGATGGCGTTGTCGCGCACGTCGGTCTCGGCGGTATCGAGGATCAATACCTCCGGCTGCTCCGGCACATTGGGGTAGATCGGGTGGATGTGCAGGTCGCCGAAGCAGGCGGCGAAACGCGCCTGCTGCTGCGGGGTGACCGGCTGGTTGCGAAAGAACAGTACCTGGTGCTTGAGCAGCGCCTGCTCGATGGCGTCACGATGTTCGATGCTCAAGGGCTGGCTGATATCGATGCCGCCGATCTGGGCGCCGAGGGCGGAGCTTAGAGGAGTGATGGTCAGGCTCATGGTCGTTCTCTTGTACGGCGCCGGACGTCGGCGTGGTCGGATTCGGTTTATCTGCATCAATCTTGAAATCGCTGG
>NZ_VYKE01000007.1:0-92185 GCF_032424515.1 Pseudomonas sp. JV245A | reverse complement strand
GCTGCAGCCCCGGGCACACCGCCAGGCACTCGGTGCAGCTTTCACAACTGTCGCCGATGCCCTCGAGCAGCGGCACCACCCGGTCCGGGTCGAAAACGATCACCTGCTGTGGGCACACCAGGGCGCAGGCGCCGCACCCGGCGCACAGATTCTGATCGAGCACCGTCAATTTCAATAACATCCCTGTCATCTTGGATAAGCCTCGTGTGCCGTTTTCCGGGTGCAGCCGGCCGCGCCCCCGCGAACCGGGGACGGGCAAGACCTGCTGTGCTGAAGTGGCCGCTGACGGTCAGCTCAAAGCGGGCGTTCCATCTTGATGATCTCGATGGACACCGGGCTGTTGCCGCGGCTGAAAGTGCCCTCGCCGATCTTCTGGAAGCCGTGGTAGGCATAGAAGCCTTCGGCCGTCAGGGTCGCCTCCAGGTAGGCCGAGCTGGCACCGCTGGCCCGCAGCCGAGCCAGCGCCACCTCCAGCAGACGGCTGCCCAGGCCACGCCTGGCCACATCGCCACGGATGAACAGCTTGCTGACCTCATTGCCGTCGAGTTCGACGAACCCTTCGATCTGCTCGCCCTCGGCCAGCCACAGCGATCCCTTTTCCACGGCTTCGCGGTAGGTTTCCGGGGAGCGCCCATCGAGCCACATGCGGATCTGCTGATCGCTGTATTCAGAGGTGCACAGGCGCTCTACCGAGTTGCGGTGGGCCTCGAAAATACCGATCAGATCGTCCGTGGTGGCCTGGCGTATCCGTACATTGCTCATTCAGCTGAACTCCACTTTCTTGGGGGCGGGGTGGTAGCGAAACTTGAAATTGATCAGGCTGCCCAGCATCACCAGGGCACTGCCGAGCATCAGGTGCAGGCTCAGGGGCGTTTCCCCCAGCCACACCGACAGGTAGCTGGCGCCGATGGGGTACAGCACGCCGACGTAGCCGGCATTCTCGGCGCCCATGCGCTTGATCAGGTCGATGAACAGCACGAACACCAGCGCCGAGCACACCACCCCCAGGTACAGCAGGATGCCGAGATCGGCCAGGGTGCCCGGCAGTTGCAAGCCATGGCCGCCCAGCAACAGGCTGACGGCGTATAGAGCGCAGGCCCAGCCGGCCGCCACCTTGTTGATGTGCAAGGTGCCGAGCTGGCAGGTCTTCTGGATGTGCTCCGAAAGCACCGATCCGATGGCCACCGCCAGGAAGGAAGTCAGCCCCAGGGCCACCCCCGCCAGCGACAGCGGCCGCCCCGGATCGCCAAGCATGAACAGCCCCAGCCCGGCGATGCTCACCAGTGCGCCGAGCAGGTTGTGCAGGGCGACCGGCACATGCAGGAACAGGCGCTTGATGCCGATGATGTAGAAAATCACAAAGGCGCTGAGGCAGGCCATCTGCGCACTGCCCAGGTAAGCGGTGGCCAGGTAGGCCAGGCCGATGCCGGCATAGAAGTACACCGCCCCCACCCCGGCCATCAGCAAGTAGGCCTTGCGGGTTACCGGCTGCTGCGGGCCGGCGAACAGCCGTTGCCACAGCCACAGCACCCCGTAGGCAATGAGGAAGCGCAGCATCAGCGAAGAGCCGACATCGCTGTGTTCCACCTGCAGCGAAATGGCGATCCAGTTGGTGGACCAGATCAGCAGGCAGCCGAGGAAAATCAGCACGGCGACCAGTGAACGGGGTTTCTTGTTGTTATCGGGTAAGGCGTTCATGGAGGTTTCTCTAGCTCAAGGCAGCGGTGATCCCGGTCAGCAGCGACTCCAGGCGTTCTTCGCCGAAGACCTGCGGGTCATAGTCGATTTTCAGCAGCAACTCGCCCGCGGCCAGGTAGCCGGTGAACTCCAGGTGATGGCTGGGGCTGCCCTGCATCAGTTGCAGGCTCAAGGGATGCACGCCGACCCGGGCCCCGGGCGGGTTCTCCACGGCGCCCAGGAAGTTGTAGCTGTAGCCGCAATCGAACAGGCCCTTGAGGCGCTCGGCCTCGGGCGTGGCGAAATAACGGTTGCCGAAGCTGTGGGCAATGCCCTGGCTGGCTTGCTGGCCGGCCTTGATTTCCCTGGCGATCTGCTCCAGGTCCAGGCTGGCAACTTGCAGCACCAGCGGGTAGATCACCGTCAGCCAGCCGAACACGCTGTTGAGCTCGGCGCCGCTCTTGTCCAGGGCCCGCCCATGGTCGAGCAAATGGACTTTCTGGAACGGGTTGTCATCGCTCTGGCTCATGGCGCGCAGGATGGCCGCCAGCAGCAACTGGCTGGTCTCGGCCACACCCTGGGCCCACTGCGGCAGGTCGCGAACCGGCCCCAGGCACAGTTCGGCTCGCCGAAAGGCCTCGCGCCGGGGAAACTCGGGGCGCTGCCCGGTCAACTGCGCGCAGCGGCCCCAGGGCAGTGCTTCCCAGAACGCTTCATGGGTCGCCGCGGCATGCTCGCGCTGGTAGCTCTGCTGCCACTCCTCGAAGGCCGTCGGCCGCGGCCAGCTTTGCATGCACTCCAGGCCCTGCCCCAGGCATTCGTCCAGCTCGGAAACCAGCAGCATCCAGGAGTAGCGATCGACCTGGAACTGGTGCCCGGCAATGATCAGGTGATGGCCAGCGGCGTCCTGTTGCTGGCTGAAGCAGAAGAGTTGCCCCTGGCTCAGGGAGATGGCTGCGCAGGTCCGCTGCACCGCTTGCTGCAGATCCGTTCCGGCAGGCTGCAGCCCCTGATCCTGAACGCCCGCCTCGATAAAGTGATGGCGGAAAATTGCCCGCAGCGCCTGGCTGACTCGCTGTGGCTCCTGGCCGGCGGCTATGTCCAGCACCAGGGCCTGGTTCCAGTGATCCAGGTCGCTGATGCCGCGGCTCAGCAGGAAGCGGCGATTGGGCAGGCCCTCGACCTGCGGCCGGGAAACCCCGGGCCGGGCCTTGGCCGCCGCCGCATGCACCGGCAATTGCCCCAGGGCCTGATCCGACAGCAACTCTTCCAGGTCCAGCACCAGGCCCTTTCTCTTCAGCGTGGCAACTACCTGCAAGGCCCGCAGCGAATCGCCGCCATTGTCGATAAAGCTCTTGGCCCGGTCCGGGCTCTGCCCGCCAAGTACCTGGCCGATGGCTTGCCAGAAAGGCTCCGGTGCGGCCTGTGCCGGCTCCGGCGCCGCCATGGCGCGGGCAGCCAGTTGCGCCAACGCCTGCCGGTCGATCTTGTTGTTGCGGTTCAAGGCAAAACGCTCCACCAGCAGGAAGCGCGCCGGCACCCGGTGCGCCGGCAGTGCGGCCCTGGCGGCCTGACGCAGGAGGTCTTCGCCAAGGCTGGCGTCACGGGCAATGACAAAGGCCACCAGGGCCAGGTTGTCCCCGGCCTGATGGGCGATCACACAGGCTTCCCGTACCTGGGCCAGAGCCTTGAGCTCCGACTCCACCTGGACCAGGCTGACCTTCTGCCCGTTGATCTTGACGATGGAATCCTTGCGCCCCAGCAGGCGTATGGCGCCATCGGGCTGGTGGCACGCCAGATCACCGGTGGCGTAGCACTGGCGCTGCGAGTCCAGGGGGCTGGGCTGGGTCAGCTCGACGATCAGCCCGCTGGCCGGGTCCAGGCGCCGGGCCACCAGGGAAGAATAGAGCAGCAGTTCACCCACCCCTTCGCCGTAGGGCTGCCCCGGTTCCTTGGCAATGTCCAGGGTGACGCCGTCCACCGGCTGGTCCAGGGCCCAGGTCGGGTCCTGCAGCGTCTGCCCCTGGTCGATGCGGGCGTAGAGCGCGGTGGTGCATTCGGTCGGCCCGTAGGCGTTGAACAGCTGCGAGCCTGGGGCAAAGGCGTGGTTGAAGCGCTGGATGTCCGAGGGGTGGATGATCTCGCCGCCGATCACCAGTTGCTTGGGCCGGGCATAGATGCCGCTCGCATCGGTGTAGAAGGCACGCAGATAGGGCACCGTCATATGCAACACATCGATGTCATGTTCGACGATCAGCGCCTCGACTGCGGCGAAGTCATGCTCCCGGGGGTTGAGGCTGCACAGGGTGGCGCCAGTCTTCAGGCTGGCGAAGATGTCCATCAGGCCGGCGTCCCACCCCACGGAAGCCAGTTGCAGCACACGCTGCCCGGGGCCGATTCCGACATAGCCGATGTAGTTGTCGATGTGCCGGCCCAGGGCCTCGATGCGCTGCACTATGGCCTTGGGCTCGCCAGTGGAGCCGCTGGTGAAGATCACGTAGTCCTGGCAACGCAACGGGTATTCCCGGCCAGGGGGCACGGGCCGGGGTTGCAGGTGCTGCAGGTCGAGCACCGGCAAGGAACGGGTCAGTTGTGAACCAGGCCGTGTCGTGCCATTGAGGACCAGGTTCACGCCCAGGTGCTGGAGCACCGGCATCAACTCGTCGAGGTGGCTCGCCGGGTCGATGAACACCACTCGCCGGGCGGCGGACAAGGCCGCGATCAACGCCGCATACATGGCCCGGCCATGGCTGGCATACAGCGCCAGCACCGGCTCCGGCAACCCTTGCAGCTCGGCGCTGACCCCCTCGCGCAACTGGTCGAGCGCGGCAAAGCCAAGGCTGCCCTGGACATCGATGACACCCGCAACATCGGTACCCGCCATGCGGGTAAAAGCCTGCAACATGATATCCCTGCCTGGTTGTTATTAGAGGGAGCGACAAACGCCCTGCAGCGTCTGCATGAATGCCTGGATTTCCTGCTGGGAGATGCTCAGTGGCGGGGTCAGCTTGACCGTCGCCGGATTGCGCCCGCCGGTGCGCACGATCACCCCGTGCTCCAGCAGCCGGTTGCGCAGCGCCAGTACATCAGCGCCCTGGCCCTCGAAATCGAAGGCGAGCATCATGCCGCGGCCGCGCACATTGACCACTCGCGCGTCCTGGCCCCCCAGCCCTTCCAGGGCCTGGCGCAGGTACGCGCCGTTGCTCGCCGCCCACTGCCAGGGCTGTTCCTGGTGGTAGATATCCAGCACCTTGGAAGCCACGGCACAGGCCAGCGGCATCTGGGTGAAGGTGGAGGAATGCTCGGCATAGCCCAGGCAGTCCACCAGTTCCGGGCGGCCTACCACCGCGGAAATCGGCAAGCCATTGCCCAGGGCCTTGCCCAGCACCAACAGGTCCGGCAGCAGTTGCGGGTTGCTGAAAAACGGCGTCCCGGTGCGGCCAAAACCGGTGTAGATCTCATCGAATATGGTGATCACGCCGAAGGTCCTGCCCAGTTCGACAATCGCTTCGAGCAACGCCAGAGGCACCGGATACATGCCCTCCGCTGCCTGGATCGGCTCGATGATCAGCGCCGCGGGTAAGCAATTGGCCTGCTGCGCCTGGCGCAGATCCTCGGCCAGTTGCTCACGCCACAAGGCGGCCAGGGCCGGGTCCTGGTCGGCGTCATAGTCCAGGGCCAGGGCGGTCAGTTGCAGGCTGTCGCCACCGGCCAGGTGCTTGCGAAAACCGCGGTTGGAGGTCACCGACAGGGCGCCCTGGGTCTTGCCATGGAAGGAATTGTGGAAATACACCACGCCCTGGCGTCCGGTAGCGGCGCGGGCGATTTTCAGCGCCACCTCGATTGCCTCGGCACCGGTGACCGCGCCAAACACCGAAGCCTGCGCATAGGGCACCAGCCCCTCCAGCTTGGCGACCACTTCATGGCGCTGCGGGTTGTCGATGTTCCAACCGGTATGGATCAGCAGTTCGGATTGACGCTTGAGGACTTCGACCAGGTCATCGCGCTGATAACCCAGGTTGGCGGCACCGCTGCCACCGGACATGTCGAGGAAGGATTTGCCCTGCTCATCGTAGAGAAAGCACCCCTTGCCACGAATGACGGAAGGGCTGGAGGGGGCACTGCGCCTAACGGATATTGCAACTGCTTCTGTGAACATCCTGTCACCTTGAGTAAGCCGGGCTTGTGACTCACGCACAGACTCAGGGACAGATTCGTACAGGCAGGGCAAAGCCCTGCTGACTGCGAAGTTACCGACCCTGGTATGTGTTCTCCTTGCCAGGGACGCAACCCCTGTCGGCAATGGCGGCAAGATTTACGCGGGAGGCATTTGTGCTGTCAACGAGCCCCGCACTTATTCTGAATTTAAAGCGATAACCCCTGAAAAAAAGGGGGAATTCAGATAAAGCCCCTGAATTTATCAAGGTTTTTAGAGATGAGTCCGGCTACCGGCAAAAGGCCAGCCTCTGCAGAAGAGTTGATATTCAAGCAGTGAGAAGAAGGCAAGCTGAGCAGCTGAGTGGCGGGATCACGGTTTTTTGCAAGGCAAAAAAAAACCCGGAAATCCTCACTTTCGTGGGCCTTCCGGATTTTCTAAACCGCCAAATATGGTGGGTCGTGTGGGATTCGAACCTACGACCAATTGGTTAAAAGCCAACTGCTCTACCAACTGAGCTAACGACCCGCTGTGTGGTGGCGCGTATAATACTGATTTCTAACGGGAATTCAACACCCTATATGAAAAAAATCAAAAATAAGGTGTTGGATCACTGATTCCGGCCGCCCTGAAGCCTTCAGCACGCAAACGGCAGCTGTCACATTTGCCGCACGCGTGGCCGCTATCGTCTGCCTGATAGCAGGAAACCGTCAGCCCGTAATCAACCCCCAGGCGCACCCCGGCCTGGATGATCTCGGCCTTGCTGAGGTTCTGCAGCGGCGCCTGGATACGAAAGCCCTGCCCTTCGACACCGGCCTTGGTCGCCAGGTTGGCCATGCGCTCGAAGGCTTCGACGAACTCGGGACGGCAATCCGGATAACCGGAATAATCCACCGCATTGACACCGATGAAGATATCCCGCGCGTGCAGGACTTCCGCCCAGCCCAGGGCCAGGGACAGGAAGACGGTGTTGCGTGCCGGCACGTAGGTGACAGGAATGCCCTCCCCCGGCGCCTCTGGCACCTCGATGGTGCTATCAGTCAGTGCCGAGCCGCCAATACCGTTGAGGTTCAGGCCGATCACCTTGTGCTCCACCACACCGAGGTCCCGGGCCACGCGCTCGGCGGCGTGCAACTCGGCCCGATGGCGCTGGCCGTAATCGAAGCTCATGGTGTAGCAGCGGTAGCCTTCGGCGCGAGCCATGGCCACCACGGTGGCAGAGTCCAGGCCACCGGACAGCAGGATCACGGCACGCTTTTCACTCGATGCTTGTTCAGTCATGTCAGCGCCCCGGCTCGTCATCCCAAAGGTATTTATGCAGCTGCAGTTGCAGACGTACTGGCAGGTTGTCGGCGACGATCCAGTCCGCCAGGTCTCGTGCATTCAAGTCATGGTGGCTGGGCGAAAACAGCACTTCGCCGGCGCGTCGCTCAAGACCGTACTGGATCAGCTTGGACACCGCCCAGTCATAGTCCTCGCGGGAGCAGATGACAAACTTGACCTGGTCGTTGGCGGTCAGCAGCTCGATATTCTCGTAGCGGTTGCGGTGCGCTTCCTTGGAGCCGGGAGTCTTGAGATCAAGGATCCGGCTGACGCGCGGGTCCACCGCAGAGATATCCAGGGCACCGCTGGTTTCCAGCGAGACCTCGTAGCCGGCATCGCACAAGTGCTGGAGCAAGGGAATGGCATTGGGCTGGGCCAGAGGCTCGCCACCAGTGACGCAGACGTAGCGAGGGCGGAAACCGGCAACCTGCTCCAGCAGGCTATCGAGGGTCCGCTGGCTACCGCCGCTGAACGCGTAGGCACTGTCGCAGTATTGGCAACGCAACGGGCAACCGGTCAGGCGCACAAAAACCGTGGGCAGCCCGGCAGTCCGAGTTTCCCCCTGCAACGAGTAGAAAACTTCGGTGATTCTCAATGTGTCTTGCATAGTCGCCACGGGCGTAACAGCTAAACAGGCTGTCCGCCTCCGTCAGGCACTTCAAGGAACCCCGCCATCGCGCAGATCCCAGGAAGCGTGTTTCAGAAAAAGGGCATGGATTCTAACGAAAAAACCCGCGACAAGCGCGGGTTTCTTGTAACGGAGGCCAACGCACTTACATGCGCTGCAGGTCCCGTTGGGCCAACTGAGCGGCGGAAGTGCCCGGATACTGGGCCACCACCTGCTGCAGGATGCCCTTGACCCGGTCGGTGTGACCGAGACGACGCTCTACGTCAGCCAGCTTGTACAGAGAATCCGGCACCTTGGCGTGCTTGGGATACAGCTGGGAAACCTTGGCAAATGCCTGGCCCGCACCTTGCAGGTCGCCTTTGGCCAGGTTCACTTCACCCAACCAGTACTGGGCATTGCCGGCGTACTGGCTGTTGGGGTACTTGCGCAGGAATGCCGAGAAGGCCTGGCTGGCCTTGTCGAAATCCTTGGCCTTGATCAGGTCGAAGGCAGCATCGTAGTAGAGCTTTTCCTTGGCCGGATCACCGGGTTCGCTACTGGCGGCTGGCGCCTGAGCAGCGGCACCGGCAGCGCTGTTATCGCCACCGGCAGAAGAATTCTCAGGAGTTGCGGCAGGTGCGACACCGCTTCCTATGCGTCGATCAAGATCCTGGTAACGCTCCAGGCTTTCTTGCTTCATCCGCGCTACATCATTTTGCAGAACTTCGATCACACCCTGTTGGCGTGCAATCTGTTCCTGCATTTGCTGCAGTTGCTGGAACAGCTCGCCCTGTGCCGAGACAGGGGTCGAAACCCCTCCCCCGGCATAGGCGCCGTTCGTGCCATAACCCGCTGGCGGATAACTGCTCCCGCTATTGTTATAGCCGGAGTTGTTATCGACCACAGGAACCGCAGACCACGCCGCGAGCGGCGTGAGACTGAGAGCCAAAATAGTTACAGCACGACGGCACGTTCGCATGACGAATTACTTACGCAGTTCGACGCGACGGTTTTGAGCCCAGGACTGCTCGTCGTGGCCAGTAGCAACTGGACGCTCTTTACCGTAGGAAACCAGCTCCAGCTGTGCAGGGGAAACGCCCTGCAGAACCAGGTAGCGCTGAACGGCTTTAGCACGACGCTCGCCCAGAGCCATGTTGTACTCACGAGTACCACGTTCGTCGGTGTTGCCTTCCAGAACAACGCGAGCGCCGTTTGCTTTCAGGTCTTTGGCGTGAACGTCCAGAGCGCGCATGGCTTCTGGCTTCAGGTCCGAGCTGTCGTATTCGAAGTAGAAGGTGGTGATTGCGCGCAGAGCAGCTTCTTCGCTCAGGGAGCCATCAACAGCACCGGTGTTAGCGCCGTAACCAGCGTTTGGATCAACAGCGCCTTCACCGGCATTGTCGCCGCCTTTGGAGGAGCAACCTACAGCCACAGCCATGGCCAGAGCCAGCGCAGCAAACTTACCAAACTTCAACATTTCCATCGTGAAACTCCTAATGAACCCCAGTGTGTTAAGTGAAACATTGTAGCGCCGCGTCAGTTCAGGTAAGGGGACCAGGACGGTTCTCTGACTTCGCCTTGAGCGGTAGGAAGCGGGAGCCTCACACGTCCATTAATGGACACGAGCATCAAGACTCCCCGGCCCTGCTGGCGGGTGGCGTAGATTACCATGGTGCCGTTGGGCGCAACAGTAGCTGACTCATCAAGGTTAGTGTCTGTAAGGATTTTTACGCTACCGCGCTGCAAATCCTGAGCCGCTACCCGGAAGTTGGTGAAACCATCCTGGCGGTGAATCATTACCAGGGTCTTTTCGTCAGCAGAAAGTTTCGGGTTGGCGTTGTAGTTACCAATAAAGGTCACACGCTCGGCGCCACCGCCATTGATATTGCTTTTATAGACTTGCGGCTTGCCGCCACGGTCGGAGGTGAAATAGATGGTGGAACCATCCTTGCCCCAGAACGGTTCGGTGTTGATGCCCGGGCCACTGGTGACGCGGCTGATCTGCCGGGACGCCATGTTCATCACATAGATATCCGGGTTGCCGTCCTTGGACAGCACGAAAGCCAGGCGGGTGCCATCTGGCGACCAGGCTGGAGCGCCGTTCAGGCCTTCGAAGTTGGTGATCTGCTCACGACGCCCGGTATCGATGTGCTGGACGAAGATGCGCGGGCGCTTCTGCTCGAACGACACGTACGCAATGCGCTTGCCATCCGGAGCAAAGCGCGGCGACAGGATCGGCTCGCGAGACTGCAACAGGGTTACCGCCCGAGCACCGTCGTAGTCCGAACGCTGCAGGGTGTAACGGGTGTTGTTCACCGAGAAACGCTCAGCCGTCACATACAGCAGGCGCGTAGAGAACGCCCCCTTGATGCCGGTGAGTTTTTCAAAGGACTGGTCGGAAATGTAGTGCGACATGTCCCGCAACTGATCAACGCTACCCGACACGCTGCCGGTCAGCACTTGCTGCTCGGTCGCGACGTTGAACAGCGCGTACTGCACCTGCAGGCGACCGCCGGCTGGAACAATGCTGCCGACCATCACGTACTGGGCGCCCAGGGCTTTCCAGTCGCGGAAAATGACTTCGCTGGCCTGGGTCGGCAAGCTGATCATGTTCTGCTTTGGAATCGGTGCGTAGTAACCCGAGTTGCGCAGGTCATCACCGATGATCTGTGCCATGTCGTCCGGCAGCACGCTGCCGCCCTGCCAGCCAAACGGCACTACCGCAATCGGCGTCGCCCGATCACTGCCACTGGTGACCAGAATGTTTTTTTCGTCCGCTGCCGCTATCCCTGCCATACAGCAAATAACGACAAGCATTCCTCGAAGAAGGTTTCTCACAAGGCTAGATCCTCAGGTGTGAATGTCATCTTGAATGAACGATAGGGCGCGAAATCCTTCGGACTCAAACCCTGCATTTCTGTCAAACGCCCAATGTTCTTGACTGCCGCCACCGCCGAAGCGTCGAACGGACCATCACCACTGGACTTGATCACGCTGACCGTGGTCACCGTGCCATCAGGCAACATGCCGATCCGCAGTTCCACCGTCATGCCCTTGCGCGCCGAAGGAGGACGAGCCCAGCCTTCCGCCGCACGAATGCGAATCAGGTCATCGAAACTGCCTGCGACACTGTCACCCACCTCATCCGACTTGGTGGCTTCACGCTCCGGCTTATCGGACAGCAAATCCGCCAGGGCCTGGGCCTTTTTCTCTTCGGCAGATTTGCGCGCTGCTTCCTGGGCCTTCTTCTTCGCAGCGTCGGCAGCAGCTTTCTTCTTGGCATCCTCGGCGATCTTTTTCTTCGCTTCGTCTGCTTCAGCTTTTTTCTTCGCGTCTTCCGCGGCTTTCTTCTTCGCGTCTTCGACGATTTTCTTCTTCGCTTCTTCAGCGGCCTTTTTCTTGGCCTCTTCTTCAGCAGCTTTCTTGGCTTCTTCTTCGGATTTCTTCTTGGCTATATCAGCCAATTGTTTCTCTTCAGCCTTTTTCGCTTCTGCGGCTTTCTTGGCGTCATCCGCCTTCTTCGCCTCATCGGCTTTCTTGGCCTCATCGGCCTTTTTCGCTTCCTCGGCTTTTTGAGCAGCCTCTTCTTTCTTTTGTTCCGCGGCCTTGATCTCTTCCTGCTCGACCTTCTTCTGCTCCAACTGTTCGGCTTCGGTCTGGCGCGCGGCGGATTTCTTCGCCTCACCCGCAATCTTGTGATTGGTCTGGGTGGTTGCCGGACTCTTGGATTTGAGCTGGTACAGGGTCGCTTGAACGATCGGCTTGGCCGGGGGCAGTTCCGGGGTCATGGCAAAGCTGACGAACAGCATGCCAAACACCAGCACGTGCAGGGCAATTGCCCAGACACTAGGCCAGAAGTAGCTTTCCGAGGCGGACGGCTCTCGCTGTTGGTGCATCAGGGCGCCTCGGTAATCAGGCCAACGTTACCGACTCCGGCTTTCTGCAGGCCGCCCATGGCCCCCATCACGGCGCCGTAGTCGACGGATTTATCACCGCGAATGAACACCTGGGTGTGCTTGCCGCCTTCATTGCCGGCACGGATGATCTTGGTCACCGCGTCGGTCATCTGCGGCAAGGTCATCGCCTTG
This sequence comes from Pseudomonas sp. JV245A, assembly GCF_032424515.1. NCBI lineage: Bacteria > Pseudomonadati > Pseudomonadota > Gammaproteobacteria > Pseudomonadales > Pseudomonadaceae > Pseudomonas > Pseudomonas sp. JV245A. Next base: position 80,334 of record NZ_VYKE01000007.1, on the reverse strand, counting down.
TCCTGTTGCTTTTCGGTGTCGACTTCGCTGCCAAGGTTCCAGTAGTAGGTCTTGTCAGCCTTGATCGAGATGGTCAGCACCTGGGTGTTGTTGTCCTGGGGCAAGGCTTCGCTGGAAACCTTGGGCAGGTCAACTTTCACGCCCTGGTTGAGCATCGGCGCGGTCACCATGAAGATAACCAGCAGTACCAACATCACGTCGATGTAAGGCACCACGTTCATCTCGGCAACCGGCTTGCGTTTGTGGCGAACTCGGGCCATGGGTTTTACCTGCTCACTCTTCGCTGGTGTGCACTTTACGGTGCAGGATCGCCTGGAACTCGTCGGCGAAGGTGTAGTAACGGCTGATCAGCGTCTCGCCACGAGCGGCGAAGCGGTTGTAGGCGATCACCGCCGGGATGGCCGCGAACAGGCCGATGGCCGTGGCGATCAGTGCTTCGGCGATACCCGGGGCTACGGTAGCCAGGGTCGCTTGCTGGGCCTGAGCCAGGCCGCGGAAGGAGTTCATGATCCCCCAGACGGTACCGAACAGGCCGATGTACGGGCTGACGGAACCGACAGTGGCGAGGAACGGCAGGCTCTGCTCGAGCTTTTCTTCTTCGCGGGAAATCGCTACGCGCATGGCACGGGCCACGCCTTCCATGACCGCTTCAGGATCGACACCCGGTTGCTGGCGCAGGCGGGAGAACTCCTTGAAACCGGCACGGAAGATCTGCTCCACGCCGGAATCCGGATCAGGGTTGCTGCCCGCCTGACGGTACAGCTTGGACAGGTCGATACCGGACCAGAAGCGCTCTTCGAAGCTCTCCAGGGCACGTCGACCGGCACGCAGCAGGTTGCTGCGCTGAAAGATCATGATCCATGAAGTCACCGATGCGGCAACCAGGGTCAGCATTACCAACTGCACTACAACGCTGGCATTGCTGACCAGGCTCCACATGGAGGAATGGTCGACGACGTTAGCTTCCACGCTTTATCTCCTGCTCTGAGTGTGTACCCGCGCTGCTCTCGTCGGCAAAGGCCGTACGCAGAGCGTCTGGAATGGCGCGGGGTTTGAAATTGTCGGCGCGCACACAGGCCACCAGGAACTGCCCTTCACAGAGCAGTGCATTGTCTTTGGCTCGCCTGACCTGCTGAGTGAAGCGCAGGCTGACCCGGTTCAATTCGGTAACTTGGGCACTGACCAGAAGTTCGTCGTCCAGTCGCGCCGGCGCGTGATAACGCGCTTCGCTGGAGTGCACGACAAATAACAGGTTCTCCCCCACCAGCTGCGACTGGGCAAAGCCCAGGTGTCGTAGCCGCTCGGTTCGAGCCCGCTCCATAAACTTAAGGTAATTAACGTAATACACGATGCCGCCAGCATCGGTGTCCTCGTAATAAACGCGACAACGATGTGCGAACGGCTCAAGCCCGTTTTGCGCGCGCATACTCTAGTGCTTACTCCTCAGGTTGCCAATCCGGCCAGGCAACTGTTTTTTCATTCTTGTACGACTTTTCGTGATGTTTTAACCATGCCAGTCCCTAGGACAGCACAAACCCCGAATAAATCGACAAAGAGCGGGTTATTAATCGTCCACGGCATCGAGGAATTCGTCTACCACGGGCATGTCCCCCATTCGTGACGGAATGTTAAGACCGAAGTGCAGGTAGGCATGCCGGGTCACCACACGGCCACGGGGGGTGCGCATGATATAGCCCTGCTGGATCAAGTACGGCTCCAGCACATCCTCGATGGTATGGCGCTCTTCACTGATGGCCGCGGCCAGGCTGTCGACCCCCACCGGTCCGCCGTCGAACTTCTCGATCATGGTCAGCAATAGACGTCGGTCCTGGTGGTCGAAGCCACGCTCATCGACGTCCAGCAGGTTCAGCGCCAGGTCGGCGATCGGTTTGGTGATATGCCCCTTGGCCCGCACCTCGGCGAAATCCCGCACCCGACGCAGCAGGCGGTTGGCGATCCGCGGAGTGCCCCGGGCACGGCGCGCGACCTCGAAGGCGCCTTCCGGATCCAGGGGCAAACCAAGAATGCCCGCGGAACGGCTGACAATGGTTGCCAGGTCCGCAGTGCTGTAGAACTCCAGGCGCTGGACGATGCCGAAGCGGTCCCGCAGCGGGTTGGTCAGCATCCCCGCACGCGTGGTTGCCCCCACCAGGGTGAACGGCGGCAGATCGAGCTTGATCGAACGCGCCGCAGGGCCTTCGCCGATCATGATGTCGAGCTGGAAATCTTCCATGGCCGGGTACAGCACTTCTTCGACAATCGGCGAAAGCCGGTGAATCTCGTCGATGAACAGTACGTCGTGAGGCTCAAGATTGGTCAGCAAGGCCGCCAGATCGCCAGGGCGCTCCAGCACCGGGCCGGACGTACTCTTGATCGATACCCCCATTTCCTCGGCGATGATGTTGGCCAGGGTGGTCTTGCCCAGGCCCGGGGGACCGAAGATCAGGGTGTGGTCCAGGGACTCGTTGCGCCCACGGGCGGCCTGGATGAACAGCTCCATCTGCTCGCGCACGCTAGGCTGGCCGATGTAGTCGGCCAGGCTGACCGGACGAATCGCCCGGTCCTGGATTTCCTCGCGCTCACGGGGGCCCGTGGCGGCGATCAGACGGTCGGCTTCAATCACTTAAATCATTCCCTTCAGGGCTCGGCGGATCATGTCTTCACTGCTCAAGCCTTTGTCTTTGATCGCGGATACGGCCTTGCTGGCTTCCTGCGGCTTATAGCCCAGGGAGATCAGCGCGCTGACCGCGTCCGACTCGGCGCTGGCCACTGGCGCCGGCGCATCCGGCTGGTTCGGCACCAGGGCAAACATGCTCGGCACGGCTTCCCAGGCCTTGAAACGGTCCTTGAGTTCTACCAGCAGGCGCTCGGCGGTCTTCTTGCCGACTCCGGGCACCTTGGTCAGGGCCGAGGTGTCCTGGGCCTGCACGCAACGCACCAGCTCATCCACCTCAAGGCTGGACATCAACGCCAGGGCCAGTTTCGGGCCCACACCATTGAGACGGATCAACTCGCGGAAAAAGTCTCGCTCGCGCTTGCTGGCAAAACCGTAGAGTAACTGCGCATCCTCGCGGACGACCAAATGGGTGTGCAGGGTCAGGGGCTCGCCGACCGACGGCAGGCGATACAGGGTGGTCATCGGCACTTCGACTTCATATCCCAGCCCGTTTACATCAAGAATCAGGTGCGGCGGCTGTTTCTCAGCCAGGGTGCCGCGCAAGCGTCCAATCACGTTTCAGATCCTTAGGCGATGGCCAGCCCGCAGCTGGCGACTCGTTGGGTGAGCGTCTGCGCCGGCTACCCAGGCGCAAAACGCTCAATCCCTAAAATGACTGCGCTGATGCTATCAGAGACGCAGGCGGCCGCCACGACTGCGTGCTGTCCCCAGACCATGGGGCAGCAGGCTGGAACGGGTATGAGCGTGACAGATGGCAATGGCCAGGGCGTCCGAGGCATCGATCTGCGGCTTGGTGGTCAGCTTGAGCAAGTGCATGACCATCATCTGCACCTGTTCCTTGTTGGCCCCGCCAGTGCCGGCCACGGCCTGCTTGACCTGGGTGGCGGTGTACTCGGCAATTTCCAGCCCCTCTTCGGCACCGGCAACGATCGCTGCCCCCCGCGCCTGGCCGAGCTTGAGCGCCGAGTCGGCGTTGCGCGCCATGAACACCTTCTCGATCCCCATGGTCACCGGACCGTAGGTCTGGATCACTTCACGCACCCCGCGATAGACGATCTGCAGCCGGTCGGGCAGCTCGCCAGCCCCGGTACGGATACAGCCAGAGGCCACGTACACACAGCCGCGCCCCGTGTCTCGAACCACGCCATAACCGGTAATGCGCGAACCGGGGTCGATGCCAAGAATAAGAGTCATAACGCCTGCTGCTTGAATAAAGAGGCTTGCCGGCCAGGACCGGAACAGCGAAAAGGCAGAAGCCGGAAGCGCCCTGCCGCGCAATGATCACGGCTTCGCACCTCCGGCCTCAAGGTTAGTGCAGTTGAATCAGCCGAGTTGCTCGGCGACCGACTCGGGAATATCTGCGTTGGAATAGACGTTCTGCACATCATCCAGGTCTTCCAGCATGTCGATCAGCTTGAGGACCTTCTCGGCGCCTTCCAGGTCCAGTTCGGCACTGGTGGTCGGCAGCATGACGATTTCCGCGTCCGCAGCAGTAAAACCCGCCGCTTCCAAGGCATTGCGCACGCCATAGAAACCGGCGAACGAGGTGAACACGTCGATCGAACCGTCTTCGTTGCTGACCACATCGTCGGCATCGGCTTCCATCGCCGCTTCCATCAAGGCGTCTTCATCGACACCTTCGGCGAAGGTGATCTGCCCCTTGCGCTCGAACAGGTAGGCCACCGAACCGTCGGTACCCAGGTTGCCGCCACACTTGCTGAAGGCATGACGAACAGCTGCCGCGGTGCGGTTGCGGTTGTCGGTCATGCACTCGACCATCACCGCCACGCCGTTGGGGCCGTAGCCTTCATAGGTCAGCTCGACCACATCGTCGCTGCCGGCAGCGCCGGTGCCACGGGCGATGGCCCGGTCGATGATGTCGCGACTCATGTTGGCACCCAGGGCCTTGTCCAGGGCCAGGCGCAGGCGTGGGTTGGAGTTGGGATCGCCGCCGCCCTGACGGGCCGCGACGGTCAGCTCACGAATCCACTTGGTGAAAATCTTGCCTCTCTTGGCATCCTGACGCTCTTTGCGGTGCTTGATGTTCGCCCACTTGGAATGACCTGCCATAACTTGCTCCAAATTCTCTTTGAAACATTGCCCACGCCGCCTGGCGGGTGCGGGCAACAAAAACTCGACCCATAGAAAAAGCGCACCCGAAGGTGCGCCTTATCGGGCCGGCTTATTCAGCCTTGGGCTGTTCGCGCAGGCGGATGTGCAGCTCGCGCAGAGCCTTGGCATCCACCAGACCCGGTGCCTGAGTCATGACGCAGGCCGCGCTCTGGGTTTTCGGGAAGGCGATCACTTCGCGGATCGACTGGGCGCCGGTCATCAGCATCACCAGGCGGTCCAGGCCGAAGGCCAGGCCACCGTGCGGCGGCGCGCCGTACTTGAGGGCGTCCAGCAGGAAGCCGAACTTCTCTTCCTGTTCCGCTTCGCTGATGCCCAGCAGGCGGAATACCGCTTGCTGCATTTCCTTGCGGTGGATACGGATCGAACCGCCACCCAATTCGGTGCCGTTCAAAACCATGTCGTAGGCGCGCGACAGAGCGGTAGCCGGGTTGGCTTCCAGTTCTTCCGGCGAGCACTTCGGCGCAGTGAACGGGTGATGCAGGGCGGTGAAGCTGCCGTCGTCGTTCTCTTCGAACATCGGGAAGTCGACAACCCACATCGGCGCCCATTCGCACGTCAGCAGGTTCAGGTCGTGACCGAGCTTGATACGCAGCGCGCCCAGGGCTTCGCTGACGATCTTGGCCTTGTCGGCCCCGAAGAACACGATGTCGCCGTCGACCGCGCCCACGCGATCGAGGATCACGTTCAGGTTGGTTTCCGGAATGTTCTTGACGATCGGCGATTGCAGGCCTTCAACGCCTTTGGCGCGCTCGTTGACCTTGATGTAGGCCAGGCCCTTGGCGCCGTAGATGCCGACAAACTTGGTGTAGTCGTCGATCTGCTTGCGCGGCATGCTCGCCCCGCCTGGAACGCGCAAGGCGGCGATGCGGCATTTCGGATCGTTGGCCGGGCCGCTGAACACCTTGAACTCCACTTCCTTGAGCTGGTCGGCAACGTCCACCAGTTCCAGCGGGTTGCGCAGGTCCGGCTTGTCGGAACCGTAGCGACGCATGGCCTCTTCAAAGGTCATGTGCGGGAATTCGCCGAATTCCAGACCCAGCACTTCCTTGAACAGGTTGCGGATCATGCCTTCGGTCAGGCCCATGATGTCTTTTTCGTCGAGGAAGCTGGTCTCGATGTCGATCTGAGTGAACTCAGGCTGACGGTCGGCACGCAGGTCTTCGTCGCGGAAGCACTTGGCGATCTGGTAGTAGCGGTCGAAGCCGGCCACCATCAGCAGTTGCTTGAACAGCTGTGGCGATTGCGGCAGGGCGAAGAAGCTGCCGGCGTGGGTGCGGCTCGGCACCAGGTAGTCGCGGGCGCCCTCTGGTGTGGCGCGGGTCAGGATCGGGGTTTCCACGTCGAGGAAACCGTTCTCGTCCAGGTAGCGACGGATGCTGGTGGTCATGCGCGAACGCAGGCGCAGCTTCTCGGCCATTTCCGGACGGCGCAGGTCGATGAAGCGATAGCGCAGACGGGTTTCTTCACCCACGTCCGAATATTCGTTGAGCGGGAACGGCGGGGTTTCCGCCTCGTTCAGCACTTCCAGCTCGTAGCCCAGGACTTCGATCATGCCCGAAGCCATGTTGGCGTTGCCGGCACCGGCCGGACGCAGGCGTACCTTGCCGGTGATCTTGACCACGTATTCGCTGCGCACGCGGTCGGCGGCGGCGAAGGTTTCAGCGCGGTCCGGGTCGAACACCACCTGGGCCAGACCTTCACGATCACGGATATCGAGGAAGATCACCCCGCCGTGGTCACGGCGACGGTGGACCCATCCGCAAAGGGTTACTTCCTGACCTTCCAGGCTTTCGTTCAGTTGGCCGCAATAATGGCTGCGCATCATGGTAGTGGTTTCACTTCTCGTAATTCGAAATTCGATGGAGGCCTTGCGCACCTCAAGGTGCCGGATAGTGCAAGAACTCGCGCGTGTCGTTCAACTTAGTCAGCTTTGTCGCCACCGGCCAGGTTCTTCTTGGAGCCGGTCTTGAAGTCGGTTTCGTACCAGCCGGTGCCGCTCAGGCGGAAACCAGGCATGGACAGCATCTTTTTCAGCTCGGGCGCCTGGCAGGCTGGGCAGTCGACCAGCGGCGCGGCGCTGATCTTTTGAATGGCTTCCAGCTGATGACCACAGGAAGCGCATTGATAGTCGTACATGGGCATGGGGGGCGTCTCGGCAATCCAGATTACTGCTTGAACTACAGCCAGAGCCCACGCCAAAGCCCGGGCTACGTAGCAAAGAGCGGGATTATATCCATTAAATCGGCCCTGTGCAGCCGTATGACCCCATCGCGGGCGTCACCGGCCGTCAGGCGTCTATCCGGGCTGCAACCCCGGAAGGTCTGGAGAACGCAGGTGCTGCCTGCTGGGCGAGGGTGCGAACGGCGTACGGGACGCCATTCGCAAGAGCGGGCTTAACGGTTTTCCAGCAGAGAGCGCAGCATCCACGCGGTTTTTTCATGCACCTGCATGCGCTGGGTCAGCAGATCCGCCGTGGGCTCGTCGCTGACCTTGTCCAGCAACGGAAAGATGCCGCGGGCGGTACGGGTCACTGCTTCCTGGCCGGCGACCAGTTGCTTGATCATTTCCTCGGCGGCAGGCACCCCTTCCTCTTCCTTGATCGAAGACAGCCGGGCATAGATGGAATAGGCCCCCGGAGCCGGGAAGCCCAGGGCGCGAATGCGTTCGGCGATCAGGTCCACTGCCAGGGCCAGTTCGTTGTACTGCTCTTCGAACATCAAGTGCAGGGTACGGAATTGCGGGCCGGTGACGTTCCAATGGAAATTATGGGTTTTCAGGTACAACACGTAGGTATCCGAAAGCAGACGGGAAAGACCGTCGACGATGGATTTACGATCTTCTTCGCTGATACCGATATCAATTGCCATGTTTCTCTCCGTTATCGGGATGGATTCACCCATTCATCTGCCGGACCACTCTAGCAAGAGTACCGCCCCTGCGCCGCCCAGGATCGTCAATCGGCCTGCGGTGGATTGTCCCGTGGCCCGGCCCGGGATAAACCTCACTGAGTTCGAGTCAGGTCAGACAGCAGCAGAAATCCGACGTTCCTTGGAAAAATCACCGCCATCTGTCTAGAACAGGCTTTTGCCCGATTCTCCGAGCTCGGCCTGCAGAAGCGCTCATTTGTACGCCCGGGCCAAGCCCCGCTGCTGATTTGAGAAGGCCTGGGCTTTGCTGTTAAATAGAGCCCGTGTCGCTGTTGCCTATTTCTTCGGCCAGCGCGCATAGGCTGACACCGCGTACGTAACCACCGCCTCACCTATTTGTTCAGAAGCGAACCGTGCGTGATCAGCTCCTCCTTGTGCTTCCTTCTTAACGTGAGTTAATCAAAATGTTGAAAATCGTCCACCTGCTGACAGGCATTGCAGCTTTGCTGCTGTCCTTGATTCCGAGTCTGAGATCTGACGCGGTTCCCTACCTGCAACAACCCGATGCTCTTTACCTGGCCCTTTTCGGCCTGCTCAACCTGATCCTGGCTCCAGTTATTCCCTACTGGAACAAAGGCTCTCGTCATCACCTGCAAAATCTGGTCAGCGCCCTGCTGGTGCTGGTCGTTGTACTGCAAACCCTCACCCTGCTGGCCCCCATGCCAGTCATTGGTGGCCAACCGGCGGTTCTGGTCAGCTTGCTGACTGCACTGATCGCCGTAGTCCTGCACCTGGCCATCAGCTTCTACAAGTCATCACCTTCCGCTTCCGCCACGCCAAGCTACGATATGAGCAATCGTGATACCGGTACCGTGAAGTGGTTCAACACCTCCAAGGGCTTCGGTTTTATCTCCCGGGATTCCGGCGATGATATTTTCGTGCACTTTCGCGCCATTCGCGGAGAAGGCCATCGCGTCCTGGTGGAAGGCCAGCGCGTGGAGTTCTCGGTAATGAACCGTGACAAGGGCCTGCAAGCCGAAGACGTGATTGCCGCGCTGCCGCGCCGCTGATCGGTCGCCCATAAAAAAAACCGCGCCCAGGCGCGGTTTTTTTTATGGGGGGCGATCCCCCTCAATAATGAGGCGGTGGCGCTTCCTCTTCGAACGACTCGAACTGCCCGACCATTTCTTCCTGGCGCTTGAGCAATGCCGCCATCTGCAACTGCAGGCGCTCCACTGCCCTCTGCTGCGCCACCAGCACATCGTTCAAGGCCTGAATGGTGTCATCCTGAAACGCCAGGCGGCTCTCCAGGTCGGTTACACGCTCTTGCAGACTCATGCCTCACCCCTCCAGAAACTGAAAATCATCGGTCAGCACCAACCGCAGGCGTTCACGGATCGCCGCCACTTGCTCGGTGCTGTAAGGCTTGGCCGGATGCTTGCCCCATACCGGTGCCGGCCATGCCGCATCATCACGCCTGCGCACGATCACGTGCATATGCAGTTGGCTCACCACATTGCCCAACGTCGCCACATTCAACTTGTCGGCATCGAACGAGTCCTTGAGCAACTCGGCCAGCGCGGTGGTTTCCTGCCATAGCTGTTGCTGGTCGGTGACATCCAGTTGAAACAACTCGCTGATATCCTCGCGACGCGGCACCAGGATGAACCAGGGATAGTTGGCGTCATTGGACAGCAGCAACCGGCAGAGGGGGAAATCCCCGAGGGTCAATGTGTCTTGTTGCAGCCGTGAATCTAAAGTGAACACCGCGTTTACTCCCGCTCAGCTTGTTTCAGCCCGGCGTCCAGTAGACGGACTCCTGCCAGGCGACAGACGCGCAGCATACCTGCGAATGCCCTGCGCTTCATGACCAATGAGCCAGAGACCGGACAGCACACACTCAGGCACGGCAAGGAGCCGATCGCGATGCAAAGGCCACGCCCCACAGCAGGACATTTTCACGTGCCTCGCACCATTTGCGCCCACAACCCGCAGACCATTCGGAAAATGACCCGAGCTCACCCTTGCGCCCCTTATTTTGCCTGGGCCTGACTGTATGAATCGTGCACAGCGTTGCAAAAGTTTTGCACCAGAATCGCACAGGCGGTCTACGCTAAATTCCTCAAGCATCCGCCGTTTACTCACTTTGCAGTGTGCAGCGGTAACGTTTCGCCGCACTGTGCAACTTAATGCACAGCCCTGCACCAGGAAAACCACAGAGTCAAGCCAAACAAAACGCCCCTTGAAACAGCGGTTTTATGCGGTTTTTACAGGCCCGAACGGCTCTTTGAAGAAAAATGGGGGGCTAGATTCAGTTTGTGCACGCTTGTTGCATTCAACCCCGCATCGTCTGCAACGGTCTAACGGAAGTCAGGCCTTACAGACTCATAATAATAGTGGCAGGGCTGCCCCGCGGTGCTTTTTAAAGTGTGTGCATGGGGACTTGTTTCCTTCATTCTCGGCTTAGAAAAACACTGCTGAAAGTTGTCGGCCTGGATACAGACTGACTGCAGAATTACGACGCCTATCGAACAAATTGCGACAGGGCCGTAAAGAAGCTGAAAGGATAGATAGGCAAGTATCGCCAACATTGTCAGCGTGATATAAGTTTGCGCCGACACAAAAAGAAAGAGCCGCCCAGATAAAAAAACAGGTGGGACGGCAGTACTCTTCTAAAAACCAAAGGAGCAAATCACGATGCGCGTGATGAAGTGGAGCATGATCGCCCTGGCTGTATCAGCAGGCACCTCGCAGTTTGCAATTGCATCCTCCCAGGACGATGCAAAAGGCTTTATCGAAGACAGCACCCTGACCGCGAAAACTCGCGCAATGTACATGAACCGTGACTATAAGGACGGCGTTGGTAACGTGCGTCGTGGTAACGGTACTTACACCACAGGCACTGACGACAAAACCAGCGGCTACCGTCAAGACACCGGTATCAGCGAACTGCTCACCTATCAGTCCGGCTTCACTCAAGGCACCGTCGGCTTCGGCGTCGATGCCATGGCCATGGGCAGCGTGAAACTCGACGGCGGTTCGGGTCGTGCGGGTAACGGCCTGTTCGCCACCAATGGTTCCGGCGAGCCTGAAAACACCCAGTCGAAACTGGGCGGCGCTGCGAAGTTCCGCATCTCCGATACTGTACTGAAATACGGCAACCAGTTCGTATCCAGCCCAGTATTTACTACAGACGACGGCCGTCTGTTGCCTGAAGTTGCCACCGGTACCCTGATCACCAGCAACGAAATCAAGGGCCTGGAACTGATCGGTGGTCGCTTCACCGCATTGAGCGCCCAGACCGGCATGGGCCGTGACAGCATCAACGGTCGCAGCCGCGTTACTGGCAAACAGAACCCGGGCCTGAGCTCTGCAAACATCGTAGGTGCTACCTACTCGGGTCTTGAGAACTTCATTTTCGCCGTGCACGCTTCCGATGTTGAAGACTACTGGAAGAAGCAGTACTTCAACGTCAACTACACCCTGCCGCTGAGCGAAAAACAATCTCTGAACTTCGACTTCAACGGCTATCGCAGCAAGGATGATGGTAAGAAGCTGGCTGGCGACCTGGACAACCGCGTCTGGAGCCTGGCAGCTGCCTATAGCATCGAAGCCCACAAATTCACCGTGGCTTACCAGCAGTCCAGCGGCAAGACCGGCTACAACTACGGCGTTGATGGTGGTGGCACCGTTTACGTAGCCAACTCTGTGCAGATCTCCGACTTCGTGGGCGAAGACGAAAGATCCTGGCAGGCTCGCTACGACCTGAACATGGCCTCCTTCGGCGTGCCAGGCCTGAGCTTCATGACTCGCTACATTCGCGGCAGCAACGTTACCGTTGCTGACTCCAGTGACGGCAAAGAGCATGAATGGGACGTAGAAGCCAAGTACGTGCTTCAGGAAGGCCCGGCCAAAGACCTGTCCTTCCGTCTGCGTAACGCGATCTATCGTGGTACCAATAGCGATTACCGCGCGACCAACTACGACAACCTGAACGACCTGCGTCTGATCGTAGAGTACCCACTGAGCATCTTGTAATTCACGGCTCAGCGGATTGCTTTAACACGCAGTACTAATAAGAACCGCCAACCTGAGCCAGGTTGGCGGTTTTTTTTTGCCTTGCAAAAGTACCCTATTGAACCCGCCGATCAAGATAGCAAGCTAACTAATAAAGTAGGCTTCAATAGCTACTTCAGACCTTGCCGATTCGAACTTACATAGTTGCCAAGTCCGAACTTGAAAACAAACAAGGGGCTGATAGCCCCTTGTCTTGAACAACATTAGCTGACCGAACGGTCAGGTCATGAAACTGACTTATTGCGCTGCTGCTTCCTGAACCACTCGAATCACCCGTTGTGGAAAAGGAATATCAATGCCCGCTGCCTTCAAGCGATCACGGGACAACTCATTGAACTGGAACAGCACGTCCCAATAGTCCGAAGTCTTGACCCATACCCGCAGCGACAGGGTAATGGCGCTATCGCCCAGGGTAGAAACCACAGCTACCGGGGCCGGATCGGCCAGTACCCGCTCATCCTTGGCCAGTTCCAGCAACACCTCGCGGGCCTTCTGCAGGTCCGCGTCATAGTCCACACCCACGTCGAACACCACCTTGCGGGTCGGCTGACGGTTGTAGTTGGTGATGATGCCGTTGGACAGGTTGCCGTTGGGCACGATCACTGTCTTGTTGTCACCGGTACGCAGCACGGTGTGGAAGATCTGGATGCTGTCGACGGTACCGCTGATGCCCTGGGCTTCGATCCAGTCACCGATACGAAACGGGCGGAACAGCAGGATCAATACCCCACCGGCGAAGTTCGCCAGGCTGCCTTGCAGCGCCAGGCCGATGGCCAGGCCGGCAGCACCGATCGCGGCCACGAAGGAGGTGGTTTCGACACCGATCATCGAAGCCACACTGACGATCAGCAGGACCTTGAGAATGATGTTGGCCAGGCTGCTGATAAAACCTTGCAGCGCCAGGTCGGCATTGCGCAGGGCCAGCAACTTGCCCACTTTGTGAGTCAGTTTGTTGATCAACCACCAGCCGATGGCCAGGGTGATGACAGCCAGCAGCACCCGGCTGCCGTATTCCATGATCATTGGAATCCAGGCCTGGGAGGCCCGGACCAGATTGTCTACTTCAGCGTTCAAATCCATCTATTTCTCCAGATTCCCGGGGTTGCGGCGCACATGACTGACAGGCAGAACGACCAGCCCCGCGGGAGCTCAATCGTTTCTGCCATTCCTCCGGCCTCGGACGCCAATAAGCTCTAGAGGTTCCCGGAGAAGCCGATCAATCGCGGAAGTTGTTGAATTGCAGCGGCATGCCGAACTCTTTGGCACGCAGGGCGGCGATGGCCTCTTGCAGGTCGTCACGCTTTTTGCCGGTCACTCGTACCTGCTCGCCCTGAATGGCGGCTTGCACTTTCAACTTGGCGTCCTTGATATGGGCGACGATTTTCTTCGCCAGTTCTTTATCGATACCTTCCTTGAGGACCGCTTCCTGCTTCATCACCTTGCCCGAGGCATAGGCGTCCTTGACCTCCAGGCACTGCACGTCGATCTTGCGCTTGACCAGGGCCAGCTTGAGAATCTCGATCATCGCTTCAAGCTGGAACTCGGCCTCGGCGGTCAGGTTGACGGTCAGTTCCTTGTCCTTGAACTCGAAGCTGCCCTTGCCCTTGAGGTCGTAGCGGCGATCCAGTTCCTTGACGGCGTTTTCCACCGCGTTGGTGACTTCGTGCTTGTCCAGTTCGGATACCACGTCAAACGACGGCATGTAATCTCTCCAAATAAAAAGGGGCGCTGTTCAAAACATCGAACACGCCCGGCTTGCGGTTAAAATCCGCGCTCATTATAACGGGTCTTTCCCCTCCTTCACCCCGCGCCCTCCCCCGGGCGGCCAAACAGAGCGAAAACCTGATGTCCACCACCTGGCATGTTCTCGGCGCCGGCAGCCTCGGCACCCTGTGGGCCTCCCGCCTGGCCCGCGCCGGCTTGCCGGTACGCCTGATTCTGCGTGACGCCGCCCGCTTGCAGGCCTATCAGGCGGCCGGCGGCCTGACCCTGGTAGAACAGGGCCAGAGCAGCCTGCTGGCAATTCCCGGGGAAACCAGCACCAGCAGCGCCCCCATCCAGCGCCTGTTGCTGGCCTGCAAGGCCTACGACGCCGAGGCGGCAGTGGCCAGCATCGCCCCGCGCCTGGCGCCGGGAGCCGAACTGATCCTGCTGCAGAACGGCCTGGGCAGCCAGGATGCCGTGGCCTCCCGAGTGCCCCAGGCACGCTGCATTGCCGCCTCCAGCACCGAGGGCGCCTTCCGCGATGGCGACTGGCGCGTGGTCTTTGCCGGCCACGGCTACACCTGGCTGGGGGACTCGGGGCACCCCACGCCGCCGATCTGGCTCGACGAATTGGCGGCCAGCGGCATTCCCCATGAATGGAGCACCCAGATCCTCACCCGGCTCTGGCGCAAGCTGGCACTCAACTGCGCGATCAACCCACTGACGGTACTGCACGACTGCCGTAACGGTGGCTTGCAGCAGCATCATTGCGAAGTGGCCACCCTGTGCGCCGAGCTGAGCGAGCTGCTGCAATGCTGCGGGCAACCCGCCGCAGCGGAAAACCTGCAACAGGAAGTGGAACGGGTGATCCTGGCCACCGCCGCCAACTATTCCTCAATGCACCAGGATGTCAGCAACGGGCGGCGTACCGAAATCAGCTACCTGCTGGGTTACGCCTGTGAAGCCGCTGCCCGGCATCGCCTGCAACTGCCTCATCTGCAGCAGTTGCAACAGCGCCTGGTGAACCAGCTGCAGCAACGCGGATTGCCCAGCGCCTGAGCAGCGGCTACGCTCCCCACTTGCTCATTTCCAGCGATATAGCCGATGCCATTGCGCCAGCGCCTCGAAAACCTGCCAGTGGGCCAAAAGCTCCTGGCCGCCCTGCTTGTCCTGCTGACCACCGTTCTGCTGGTCGCCAACCTGACCTTTATCAGCGCGGCCTACTGGATCTCCCAGGAAAGCATGGCGCCCCAGGCGCTGCAGACCATTGGCCGCCTGGTGTCCAATCCGACCCTGGCGATCCAGGCGCTGAACTCCCCCGAAGATGCCGAGAAGCTGCTCAACGAACTCGACAGCTATACCCCGCTGCGGGCTGCCGCACTCTATGACGGCAAGGGCCAGCGCCTGGCCCAGTTGCAGCACGGCGAACGCCTCAAGCTGCCCGAACGCTATCGGCACATCGAAGCCTGGCAAATGACCGAGTTTCGCAGCAACCAGGTCATCACCCTGCCCCGCCCGGGCCAGGCCCCCGGCCACCTGCTGCTGGTGGCCACCAGCGAACTGCCGATGGCCTTCTACACCGGCACCCTGACCGCCAGCCTGGGAATCCTGATCTTCAGTGTGCTGCTGTGGCTGGTCATCGCCCGGCAGATCAAGCGCCTGATCACCCAGCCGATCCACCAGCTCGAGGAACTGTCGCGCCAGGTCACCCGCGAGGAGAACTACGCCCTGCGCGCAGCCCGGGGCAACCACGATGAAATCGGCAGCCTGGCAGAAGCCTTCAACACCATGCTGTCGCGCATCGAAGCTCGCGAGCAGCAGCTCAAGCGCGCCCGGGACGACTCCCAGGCCGCCTACGACCAGGCCCAGGGGCTGGCGGAGGAAACCCGCCATACCAACCGCAAGCTGGAACTGGAAGTCCAGGTGCGCAGCAAGATCGAGAAGAAGCTCACCGGCTTTCAGAACTACCTCAACAGCATCATCGACTCCATGCCCTCGGCGCTGATCGCTCTGGATGAACAGCTCTACGTCACCCAGTGGAACCAGGAAGCCAGCGCCCTGTCCGGCACCCGGCTCGACGAAGCCCTGAACCAGCCGATCTTCCTCGCCTTCGAACCGCTCAAGCCGTTCCTCCCGCAACTCAAGGAAACCGTCGAACAGCACACGGTGACCAAGGTCGAGCGGGTCACCTGGTTCAAGGACGAAGAATCCAAGCACTACGCCCTGACCTTCTACCCCCTGATGGGGGGCGCCGGACGCGGGGTGGTGATCCGTATCGACGACATCACCCAGCGCCTGTCCCTGGAAGAGATGATGGTGCAATCGGAGAAAATGCTTTCGGTGGGCGGCCTCGCGGCCGGCATGGCCCATGAGATCAACAACCCGCTGGGAGCGATCCTGCACAACGTACAGAACATTCGCCGACGACTGTCTGCCGACCTGCCAAAGAACCTTGAGCACGCGCAGCAGATCGGTGTTGAACTGCAGACCGTCAATCGCTACCTGGAAAGCCGCGAAGTGCCGCAACTGCTCGATGGCATTCAGCAGGCCGGAGCCCGGGCGGCGAAGATCGTCACCCACATGCTCAGCTTCAGCCGGCGCAGCAACCGCCAGATGGCCCCCTGCGACCTGCCGGCGCTGATCGACCAGGCGGTGGAGATCGCCAGCAACGACTTCGACCTGGCCATTGGCTTCGACTTCAAGGGCCAGGCGATCATTCGCCAGTTCGACCCGAACCTGGGCCCGGTTGCCGGCACTGCCAACGAACTGGAACAGGTGCTGCTCAACCTGCTGAAAAACGCCGCCCAGGCCATCCATCAGCGCGAAGATGACAGCGAACCCGGACGTATCATCCTGCGTACCCGTTTGAATCCGCCCTGGGCAGAGATCCAGGTGGAGGACAACGGAATCGGCATGAGCGAAAACGTGCGCAAGCGTACCTTCGAGCCCTTCTTCACCACCAAGGAAATCGGCCAGGGCACCGGGCTCGGCCTGTCGGTGTCGTACTTCATCATCACCAATAACCACAAGGGGCAGATGGAGGTGCAGTCCACTCGCGGGCAGGGCACTTGCTTCACCTTGCGCCTGCCCCTGGCCAGCAGCCAGCCGCTGGTCCAAGAACCGTTACCACTGGAGAACTGAACATGGGCTTTCGCTTGTCGAAGATCTACACCCGCACTGGCGACAAAGGCGAAACCGGACTGGGGGATGGCCGTCGGGTGCCCAAGGATCACCCTCGGGTCGAAGCCATTGGCGAGGTTGATACCCTGAACAGCCAATTGGGCCTGCTACTGGCAGGCCTCGGTGAGCAGAGCGGTGCCTGCCCCGGGCTCGAGGAAGTGATCACAGTGCTGGCTCCCTGTCAGCATCGGTTGTTCGACCTGGGTGGCGAGCTGGCGATGCCGGTCTATCAGGCCCTCAACGAGGCCGAAGTACAGCGCCTGGAGGCGGCCATCGATCTGTGGAACGAGGAGTTGGGCCCGCTGGAGAACTTCATCCTGCCCGGCGGCTCGGCGCTGATCGCCCAGGCCCATGTCTGTCGCAGCCTGGCCCGCAGCGCCGAGCGTCGCTGTCAGCACCTGAATGCCGTTGAGCCTTTGCAAGGGGTTGGGCTGGCCTACATCAATCGCCTGTCGGACCTGCTGTTTGTCGCCGCGCGACTGATCGCCAAGCGCCAGGGCATTGCCGAAATCCTCTGGCAGGCCGCCGCCAAGCCCTGACCACGCGGCTTGCGGGCGAAAGGGCCTGCAAGCGCCCGACGATGCCTCTCAGGCAAGCCTGCTCCCGCAGACCTGGGCCCAGGCTGCCATTGAGGATGTCTTCAATCCTGCGGCCAGAAGGCGCGGATACCCGCTACACCTTGAGCACCCGCTGCCCAGGCCTGCTGGCATTCGGCGGGCCCCACGCCACCCAGCAGATACACCGGCTTGTTGAAACCGCTGATCAGTTGCTCGGCCTGTTGCCAGCCCAATGGCTGTGCATCCGGATGGGTCTGGGTGGGCTGTACCGGAGACAAGGTCACGAAGTCCACGTCCATCTGCTGGGCCAGGGACAGCTCCTCGGCGTTATGGCAGGAAGCCGCCAACCAGCGATCCTTGCCGAACGGCCGCCCGGCGCTGGCGTACTTGCGCAGTTGCGCCGCAGTGATGTGCCAGCCCGCCGAGGGGAAATCCCCCAGCCATTCGAAGGGCCCCTTGAGCATCAGTTGCGCCTTGCCGGCGCACAGGCCCACCGCATCCACCGCCAGGTCGCGGTATTGCGGGTCGTAGCCGCCGGGCGCCCGCAGTTGAATCAGCTTGCAGCCCTGGGCCACGGCTTTTTGCATGCCTCGCAGCAGGGTCGGGGTTTCCAGGCCGTCCGGGGTGATCAGGTATTGGGCTGGCAGACGCGCGGCAGCGACAATCGGCTGATTGGCCGCGGGGAATTCATAGTCGGCCAGCTCACGAGCAGTGACCCAGGCCAGAGGTTGCCCTTCGGCGCCGTGAGGCTCACCGCTGAACGCCGAGACTTCCCAGACATCCAGCAGTACCTGCTTGTCCGGATAATCGTGCTGCACCTTGATCAGCGGGCGCGCTGCGGTGACGGCGATGCCCAGCTCTTCCTGTAGCTCGCGGGCCAGCGCGGCTTCGACCGCCTCCCCGGGCTCGACCTTGCCGCCGGGGAACTCCCACAGGCCACCTTGATGTTGAGTATCGGCACGCCGGGCAATCAGGATCTTGCCGCTGGCATCCCGGATAACGGCCGCAGCCACATGTACTCGTTTCACCGCACTACTTCCTCTGCTCAGGCATGTTGGCCAGGCCCTTGCGGGCCGGGCGTTGGATCTGCGCTTCGCCGGCAAGCCGGCTCCTACAGCAGGAGCGGCAACGCCGGCGAGGTTCTTAGGTGCGGTATTCCGCGTTGATCTTCACGTATTCGTGAGACAGGTCGGTGGTCCAGATGGTTTCGCTGCACGCGCCACGCCCCAGTTCGATGCGGATGGTGATTTCTTCCTGCTGCATCACCGCCGCGCCCTGGGCTTCGGTGTAGCTGGCGGCACGGGCGCCACGGCTGGCAATGCAGACTTCACCGAGAAACACGTCAATCTTGCTGACATCCAGGTCCGGCACTCCGGCACGACCTACTGCCGCCAGGATGCGGCCCCAGTTCGGGTCCGAAGCGAACAGCGCGGTCTTGATCAGTGGCGAGTGAGCCACGGTGTAGCCCACGTCCAGGCACTCCTGGTAAGTAGCCCCGCCGTTGACTTCCACAGTGACGAACTTGGTCGCGCCCTCACCGTCACGGACGATGGCCTGGGCCACTTCCATGCACACCTCGAACACCGCCTGCTTCAGGGCAGCGAACAGCGGGCCCTCGGCCTTGGTGATTTCCGGCAGCTTGGCCTGCCCCGTGGCGATCAGCATGCAGCAGTCGTTGGTCGACGTGTCGCCGTCGATGGTGATGCGGTTGAAGGACTTGTTGGCACCGTCCAGCAACAGGTTCTGCAGCACTTCGCGGGAGACTTTGGCGTCGGTGGCGATGTAGCCGAGCATGGTTGCCATGTTCGGGCGGATCATTCCCGCCCCCTTGCTGATACCAGTCACGGTGATGGTCACGCCATCATGCTGGAACTGGCGGCTGGCGCCCTTGGGCAGGGTGTCGGTGGTCATGATGCCAGTGGCGGCGGCAGCCCAGTTGTCCACGGACAGGTCGTCCAGGGCAGCTTGCAGAGCGCCTTCGATTTTCTCTACCGGCAATGGCTCGCCGATCACTCCGGTGGAGTAAGGCAGCACGGCGCTGGCATCGACGCCGGTCAGTTCCGCCAGCTTGGCGCAGGTGCGGGATGCCGCTGCCAGGCCCGGCTCACCAGTGCCGGCGTTGGCGTTACCGGTGTTGGTCAGCAGATACCGCACCGGGCCTTGTACCCGCTGCTTGGCCAGAATCACCGGCGCGGCGCAGAACGCGTTGAGGGTGAACACCCCCGCCACCGTGGAGCCTTCGGCACAACGCATGACCACCACATCCTTGCGCCCCGGGCGCTTGATGCCGGCCGAAGCGATACCAAGCTCGAAGCCGGCAACCGGGTGCAACGTAGGCAAAGGACCAAGACCAACAGCCATGAATGCGCTCCTCTTATCAGGTGTCTGCACCGTCGTCTCAAAAGACGGTGCCGCAAATGGAAAAACGCCGCGACGGCTGATGCCGTCACGGCGCGGGTGTTTCAGTGTCTGGCGGGGATCTTAGTTGATCTGGCCGTGACAGTGTTTGTACTTCTTGCCCGAACCGCAGTAGCACAGTTCATTGCGGCCAAACTTCTGCTCGTTGCGCACTGGCGCGGTGGCCAGGGCCACATCGACCTCGACGCCCTCTTCCAGGGCTTCCGGCTGATCCAGCCCCGGTGCCTCGGCGTGTTCGAACTGCATGCGCTGGGCCAGAGCCTCGGCTTCCTGACGCAGGCGAGCCTCTTCCTCGGCCGGGTCTTCGCGACGCACCTGGACGTGGGACAGCACGCGGATCGAGTCGCGCTTGATGGAGTCGAGCAACTCGGAGAACAGGGTGAAGGATTCGCGCTTGTACTCCTGCTTCGGGTTCTTCTGCGCGTAACCACGCAGGTGAATACCGTGACGCAGGTGGTCCATGGTCGACAGGTGGTCTTTCCACAGGTCGTCCAGTACCCGCAGAACAATCTGCTTCTCGAAAGTGCGCAGGGCTTCGGCACCGGCCTGGTCTTCTTTCTCGTTGTACGCGGCGATCAGCTCGTTGAGCAGCTTCTCGCGCAGGGTTTCCTCGTACAGGTGATCGTCTTCGTCGAGCCATTGCTGGATCGGCAGGCTGACACCGAAGCCGCTCTGGATGGCTTCTTCCAGGCCTGCCACGTCCCACTGCTCAGGCAGCGATTGCGGCGGGATGTGGGCGCTGACGGTAGCGTTGAGCACGTCCTGGCGGAAGTCGGCGATGGTTTCGCCAATGTTGTCCGCGGCCAACAAGGTGTTGCGCATGTGATAGATCACTTTACGCTGCTCGTTGTTGACGTCGTCGAACTCCAGCAACTGCTTGCGGATGTCGAAGTTGCGGCCTTCGACCTTGCGCTGGGCCTTCTCGATGGCGTTGGTCACCATGCGGTGCTCGATCGCCTCGCCGGACTGCATGCCCAGGGCCTTCATGAAGTTCTTCACCCGGTCAGAGGCGAAGATACGCATCAGGCTGTCTTCCAGGGACAGGTAGAAGCGGCTGGAACCGGCGTCGCCCTGGCGGCCGGCACGGCCACGCAGCTGGTTGTCGATACGACGGGACTCATGGCGCTCGGAAGCGATCACCTGCAGGCCACCGGACTCCAGCACTTGCTGGTGGCGCTTCTGCCAGTCGGCCTTGATCTGGGCGATCTGCTCCGGAGTCGGGTTCTCCAGGGAAGCCACTTCCACTTCCCAGTTGCCGCCCAACAGGATGTCGGTACCACGACCGGCCATGTTGGTGGCGATGGTCAGGGCGCCCGGGCGACCGGCCTGGGCAATGATTTCCGCTTCCTTTTCGTGGAACTTGGCGTTCAGGACCTTGTGCTCGATGCCTTCCTTGTTGAGCAGGTTGGACATGTGCTCGGAAGTTTCGATGGTCGCGGTGCCAACCAGCACCGGACGGCCCTGGGTCATGCACTCCTTGATGTCGTTGATGATCGCGGCGTATTTCTCGTCCGCGGTCAGGAACACCAGGTCGTTGTAGTCCTTACGAGCCAGCGGCTTGTTCGGCGGAATCACCATCACCTGCAGACCGTAGATCTGATGGAACTCGAAGGCTTCGGTGTCGGCGGTGCCGGTCATGCCGGACAGCTTGGTATACAGACGGAAGTAGTTCTGGAAGGTGGTCGAAGCCAGGGTCTGGCTCTCGGCCTGGATATTGAGGTTTTCCTTGGCTTCGATGGCCTGGTGCAGGCCTTCGGACAAGCGGCGACCGGGCATGGTACGACCGGTGTGTTCGTCCACCAGGACCACCTGCCCATCCTGGACGATGTATTCAACGTTGCGGTTGAACAGCTTGTGCGCACGCAGGCCGGCGTAAACGTGGGTCAACAGGCCCAGGTTGTGCGCCGAGTACAGGCTTTCGCCTTCAGCCAGCAGGCCGACCTGGGTCAGCATTTCTTCGATGAACTGGTGACCGGCTTCGTTGAGCTCGACCTGGCGGGTCTTCTCGTCGACGGTGAAGTGCCCAGCCTTGGTGACCTGGCCTTCCACTTCCTCGATGTGCTGCTCGAGGCGCGGGATCAGCTTGTTGATCTCGGTGTACAGGCGGGAACTGTCCTCAGCCTGGCCGGAAATGATCAACGGAGTACGGGCTTCGTCGATGAGGATCGAGTCGACTTCGTCGATCACGGCAAAATTGAGCTCGCGCTGGAACTTGTCTTCCATGCTGAAAGCCATGTTGTCGCGCAGGTAGTCGAAACCGAATTCGTTGTTGGTGCCGTAGGTGATGTCGGCGGCGTAGGCAGCACGTTTCTCTTCAGGCGGCTGGAACGGCGTGACCACGCCGACGCTCAGGCCGAGGAATTCGTACAGCGGGCGCATCCAGTTGGCGTCGCGGCGAGCCAGGTAGTCGTTCACGGTCACCACGTGCACGCCCTTGCCGGACAGGGCGTTGAGGTACACACCCAGGGTCGCTACCAGGGTCTTGCCCTCACCGGTGCGCATCTCGGCGATCTTGCCTTCATGCAAGGTCATGCCGCCGATCAGCTGCACATCGAAGTGGCGCATTCCCATGATCCGCTTACCGGCTTCACGGGCGACCGCGAAGGCTTCGGGAAGCAGTTTGTCGAGGGTTTCACCCTTGGCGATACGGGCCTTGAACTCGGCAGTCTTGGCACGCAATTGATCGTCCGAAAGGGCCACCATTTGCTCTTCGAAGGCATTGACGATCTGTACCGTCTTGAGCATGCGTTTGACTTCACGCTCGTTCTTGCTTCCAAAAAGTTTCTTTAACAAAGGCGCAAACATATCGGCAGGATCTTCCACACATAGGGTTGGAGGGCGGCCCCGTGAGTCGCCCGAGCAGCCCTCATGGCCGCATGCGAACGAGCATTCTACCCGGAAACGATGGTGAGGAAAGTGGCGTTATTCCACGATGCTGGCACAGCGCTGTGACGGGGCTCACCTAAAATAAGGGCTTTTCGCTGAACTTCAAGCCCATTGACCACAGAAGTTAATGATTACGATCAGCAAAGAACCAGAAATTGATCAAAGTACGAACAAGCGATGGCGCCGGCGTGGCGGGCGCTTTCTGCTACCATGGCGCCTCTGTAACTTCAGGTTTCTGATCATGGCATTTCGCCCCCTTACGGCACGCGCTCCCGCCGTTCTTCTTCGCGAAGCCAAGCCTCTGAAAGCCATACTCGGCCACGCCCAGCGCCTGGCGCATCTGCAGCGCCTGCTGGAAAGCCAGCTGCAGCCGGCCGCTCGCGAACATTGCCACGTTGCTTCCTGGCGTGAAGGCAGCCTGCTGCTGATCGTCACCGACGGGCACTGGGCAACGCGCCTGCGCTATCAGCAAAAGCGCCTGCAACGTCAATTGCTGGAGTTCAACGAGTTCAGCAACCTGACGCGCATCCTGTTCAAGGTCCAGCCGCCGACGGTCCAGCAAGGAGCCGCGGGACACACCATGGACCTGTCGAACAACGCCGCTGAAACCATCCAGGCCACCGCAGAGGGCATCACCGACCCCAACCTGCGCGCGGCCCTGGAGCGCCTGGCCAGCCACGCCAAACCGCGGGGCTGAGTCAAGCCTGTACTTCAGCGCCGCTTGCTGCCGCCGAGCAGGGAACCCATCAAGCCCCGCACCAGTTGCCGTCCCAATTGATTAGCCGCCTGGCGCATGGCCGACTTCAATGCCTGCCCGGCAGCCGTGCCAAGGAACTCACCCGCCCGGTCGGCCAGGCTGGGCTCTTCAGCCGCTGCTTTGCCAGAAGGCTGCTGAACCTGCGGTGCCAACTCCTTGCGCCCCAGCAACACTTCATAGGCTGATTCGCGGTCGATCGGTTTGTCATAGCGCCCCAGCAGCGGCGAACTGGCGATCAGGGCCTGGCGCTCGGCCTCGGTCAGCGGCCCGATCCGCGACTGCGGCGGCGCCACCAGTACCCGCTGGACCATTTCTGGCGTGCCCTTGTCCTGCAAGGTGCCCACCAGCGCTTCGCCGATGCCCAGCTCGGTCAGTACCGCCAGCGCATCGAAGGCGGGGTTGGGACGGAAACCATCCGCCACGGCGCGCAGGGACTTCTGTTCCTTGGCAGTAAAGGCCCGCAAGCCATGCTGGATACGCAATCCCAATTGAGCCAGGACATTGTCCGGCAGGTCCCCGGGCGACTGGGTAACGAAATACACCCCCACACCCTTGGAGCGAATCAGCCGCACCACCTGCTCCAGCCGGTCCTGCAAGGCCTTGGGAGTACCGGCGAACAGCAGGTGCGCTTCGTCGAAGAACAGCGCCAGCAGCGGCTTGTCCGCATCGCCCCGCTCCGGCAGTTGCTCGAACAGCTCGGCCAGCAGCCATAAAAGGAAGGTCGCATAGACTTTCGGCGCCTCATGCACGAGGCGGCTGGCATCGAGCAGATGAATCCGCCCACGACCATCGGCGGCCGGCTGCAGAATGTCCTCCAGCTGCAACGCCGGCTCACCGAACAGTGCTTCGGCGCCCTGCTGCTCCAGGGTCGCCAGGCGCCGCAACAGCGCCTGGCTGGAGCCGGTAGTCATCAACGCAGCATCGTCCCCGAGCAGCTGCGGGTTGTCCTTGAGGTGGTTGAGCAGTGCCTTGAGGTCCTTCAGGTCGAGCAGCAACAGGCCTTCGCGATCAGCCACCTTGAACGCCGCATAGAGCGCCGACTGCTGGCTGTCGGTGAGTTCCAGCAAACTGCCCAGCAGCAGCGGGCCCATTTCGCTCAGGGTGGTGCGCAGAGGATGACCGCTTTGCCCATGGATATCCCACAGGGTCACCGGATAGGCCTGTGGTTGATGCTTGAGCCAGGGCATGCCGGCGATCCGCTCGGCAACCTTGCCCTGGGGGTTGCCCGCAGCACCCAGCCCACAGAGGTCGCCTTTGATGTCTGCGGCAAATACCGCCACCCCGGCATCACTGAAGGCTTCTGCCAGGCGCTGCAGGGTGACGGTCTTGCCGGTGCCCGTGGCGCCCGCCACCAGACCGTGGCGGTTGGCCAGGCGCATGGCCTGGGCGATCGGCAGGCCATCGAGGCCGGCACCGATTACGAGTTGCGATGAGTCAGGCATTTTGTCACCCCTGGTTAATCTTTGGCCTTACACGGTCGATATGAATAAATGATGGATCAGAAGTATCTGAAATAAAGGTCAGGTAATTCCCGTGGGATAGATGGAGATATCAGCTTACTTATAACACCGCCCTTCTGTGCGTTTTTCCAACCCGATGCCCTGGACTCAAAGACCTTAGCGGACACCCCAAGCCATGAACAAAAATCTGCGCTTCAGCCACAAGATCCTGCTTGCCGCCTCGCTGATCGTCATAGCTGCATTTGCACTATTCACGCTCTACAACGATTACCTGCAACGCAACGCCATTCGTGATGATCTGGACAACTATCTTCAGGAAATGGGCGACGTCACGGCAAAAAATATTCAGACCTGGCTCGCCGGTCGCGCCCTGCTGATCGAGAACATCTCCCAGTCGGTGGCCCTCAACACGGACCCTGCGAATGTCAGCAACCTGCTGGAACAGAAATCCGTCAGCTCGACCTTCATGGGGGCCTACCTGGGCAACAATGACGGCACCTTCATCATCCGTCCCAACAGCAAGATGCCGGATGGCTACGATCCTCGCGCCCGCCCCTGGTACAAGAGTGCCGAAAGCAGCAGCGGCTCGGCCCTGACCGAACCCTATATCGACCTGGCGTCCGGCCAGTTGGTGATCTCCATCGTCGACAGCGTGATCAAGGCCGGCCAGAGGATCGGTGTGGTCGGCGGCGACCTGAGCCTGCAAGTAATCACCGACAGCATCAATGCCCTGGACTTCGACGGCATGGGCTACGCCTTCCTGATCAGCGCCGACGGCAAGATCCTGGTGCACCCGGACAAGAACCTGGTGATGAAGACCCTCAAGGACGTCTACCCCCAGGACACCCCCAAGATCAGCAGTGAACTCAGCGAGATCACTGTCGATGGCAAGCCGCGCATTGTCACCTTCACCCAGATCAAGGGCCTGTCCTCGGTGAACTGGTACATCGGCCTGTCCGTGGACAAGGACAAGGCTTTCGCCATGCTCAGCGAGTTCCGCACCTCGGCGATCATCGCCACCCTGACGGCCGTGGCCCTGACCATTGCCCTGCTGGGCCTGCTGATCCGCCTGCTGATGCAGCCGCTGCACGTGATGACCCGGGCCATGCAGGACATCGCCGATGGCGAAGGCGACCTGACTCGACGCCTGAACATCCATAACCAGGACGAGTTCGGCATCCTCGGCACCGCCTTCAACCGTTTCGTCGAACGCATCCACGGCTCGATCCGCGAAGTGTCCTCGGCCACCGAGCACGTCAACGAAGTCGCCCTGCGCGTGGTCAGCGCCTCCAACTCGTCGATGCTCAACTCCGACGAGCAGGCCAGCCGCACCAACAGCGTGGCCGCCGCCATCAATCAGCTCGGGGCCGCCGCCCAGGAAATCGCCCGCAATGCCGCCCAGGCTTCGCAACAGGCCAGCGATGCGCGCAACCTCGCCGAAGACGGCCAGCAAGTGGTGGATCGCAGCATCCAGGCGATGAACCAACTGTCGGACATGATCAGCGCCTCCAGCAGCAACATCGAAACCCTCAACAGCAAGACCGTGAACATCGGGCAGATCCTCGAAGTGATCACCAGCATTTCCCAGCAGACCAACCTGCTGGCCCTCAACGCGGCCATCGAAGCGGCCCGGGCCGGCGAGGCAGGACGCGGCTTTGCCGTGGTTGCCGATGAAGTGCGCAACCTGGCGCACCGCACCCAGGAGTCGGCGCAGCAAGTGCAGGGCATGATCGAGGAGCTGCAAGTGGGCGCCCGCGAATCGGTGAGCACCATGAGCAACAGCCAGCGCCACAGCCAGGACAGCGTGGAAATCGCCAACCAGGCCGGGGAACGACTCAACAGCGTGACCCAGCGCATAGGCGAGATTGACGGCATGAACCAGTCGGTGGCCACGGCGACCGAAGAGCAGACCTCGGTGGTGGAGTCCATCAATATGGACATTACCGAGATCAATACGCTGAATCAGGAAGGCGTGGAAAACCTCCAGGCCACCTTGCGGGCCTGCTCCGATCTGGAGCAGCAGGCAGCACGCTTGAAGCAACTGGTGGGCAGTTTCAGGATCTGAAAGCGCCCAATGCCCTGCCGCCGGCTAGCCGGCGGCAGGCTCAAGCAGGCTTGGGCCGGGATGGCGCCTGGGGTTCCTGCTGCAATTGCTCCCACAACTGCGCGGCATCGGGAAAATCGGTGCCGTCGTCAGGGCTCAACTCATCGGGGTCGTAACGGCTCAGGCAACCTTCGCCGAGGGTGGCGGGTGCCTTGGACGTGGCTTTATCCAGTGGATCGGTCATCGGGCTGACCTCGTGAGGTGCAAAACCAGGAGCGGGGTATTGAACCCCCGCGCCTGGTTTTTTTTCAATCAGAACACCACAGTCTTGTTGCCGTGCACCAGCACGCGGTCCTCCAGGTGATAGCGCAGGCCGCGGGCCAGGACCATTTTCTCCACGTCACGACCGAAACGCACCATGTCCTCGATGCTGTCGCTGTGGCTGACCCGCACCACGTCCTGCTCGATGATAGGACCGGCGTCCAGTTCCTCGGTGACGTAGTGGCAGGTTGCGCCGATCAGCTTCACACCGCGCAGCGAGGCCTGATGGTAAGGCTTGGCACCGACAAAGGATGGCAGGAAGCTGTGGTGGATGTTGATCACCTTGTGCGCGTACTCGCTGCACAGCTCCGGCGGCAGGATCTGCATGTAGCGCGCCAGCACCACCACTTCGGCGTCGTGCTGCTTGACCAGGCGCGACACCTCGGCGAAGGCCGGCTCCTTGTCCTGCGGGTTGACCGGCACGTGGTAATAAGGAATGCCGTGCCACTCGACCATGCTGCGCAGATCATCGTGGTTGGAAATCACGCAGGCGATCTGGCAATCCAGCTCATCGCTGTGCCAGCGGTGCAGCAAGTCGGCCAGGCAGTGGGATTCGCGGCTGGCCATCAGTACCACGCGCTTTTTCTCGGCGGTATCGGTAATGCGCCAGTCCATCGAGAACTCTTCGGCGATCGGCGCAAAGGCCTCGCGAAAAGCCTCCAGGCCAAAGGGCAGTGAATCGGCACGAATCTCGTGGCGCATGAAAAACCAGCCACTGAGATTGTCCGAGTGGTGGCTCGCTTCGGTGATCCAACCGTTGTGGGAGGCTAGAAAGTTACTGACTTTGGCAACGATGCCAACGCGGTCAGGGCAAGAAATCACCAACCGAAAGGTGCGCATGGGGGGGAAACTCCAGAACTTCGCAAAGGTCGCCATTCTAGCGATTGCGCGACAAAACTGCAGTATTCATTGCATCCAGCTCCCTGGGTAGATCACCAAGGGCCGCCCCGGCCCGGCTTAGCGGCCGCTACTCCAGGTGCCGTAATGGCACTTGTAAATAGTGCTTAACTAGTTTGTGAATAACCGGCCCGAATGCATCAACCTATTAAATAGCGAAATGTCTTTTACGCCTAAACACACTAAGAGAGACGAATAAAACAGCGGTATTATGTTTACTTGCTCAAACTCCCTGACTATTATTGCGACACTGTCACCCAGCCACTCAGCGCTCAATAAGGTAGTCCTCATGTCCCTGATCAACGAATACCGTGCCACTGAAGAAGCCATCAAAGAACTGCAAGCGCGTTTGAAGAACCTGTCCCAAGACGACAAACTGAAAGCCGAACTGGAGTTCGAAGGCAAACTGCGCAGCCTGATGGGCGAGTACTCCAAATCCCTGCGCGACATCATCGCCCTGCTGGATCCGGACTCGAAAGTTAAAGCACCTCGCGCCGCGGTTAAAACCACCGGCACCAAGCGCGCCCGTAAAGTTAAACAGTACAAGAACCCGCACAACGGCGAAGTCATCGAAACCAAAGGTGGCAACCACAAGACTCTGAAAGAGTGGAAAGCCAAGTGGGGCGGCGACGTGGTAGAAGGTTGGGCCACCCTGCTGGGCTAAGCCTCTCCGTTGAGCGCCCGGGCTTTGCAGCCCTACAGAGAAAACGCCAGCATGCTGGCGTTTTTTTATGCCCTGGCAACCCGCTCAAGGAGCGGGGCCGCGGCTCAAAGAGCCAGACGCCGAGTCAGGGCCTGTACATAGTCCTGCCATTGATCCAGAACCTGACGCTGCACCGGGTCCGCACTTAACAGCGATTGCTCAAGCCCTTGCCGGAAACTTTCCAGGGTATTGGGAGCACCGAGTTGCGGATCTAGCAAACGCTGCTGACAAAAAACCAGCCAACGTTCTTGCTCGGCTTTGTTCAATGTTTCTGGAAAGTTGCGGGCACGGTAGCGAAAGAGTAATTCCGGCAAGCGCTCATCATCGAATGGCCATTGTTGCTGGGCCAAGTGCAACGGGTCAGCCTCACGTACTTGCTCACACAAACGCCGGTCACGGTCACCAATAAAACCGTCGTACAACTGTTGCTCCGGGTCATCGCTTGCGGCAAATTCATCCGGCCCATAAATCACCGAAAGTTTATCCCGCCAAACTTCTTGAGCTTCGCTCAAGGCCACAGCCCGACGCTGATATAGCTCCATGTCCAAGTGCAGCCGCTGTTGATCTTCACTGCGCAGAACACTCAATGGCGCCACGACCGGGCAGCGATTGATATGGATGAGTTTCAACGGCACCGGCAACTCGCCTTCGAGCAGATCTTCCCGGCGCGTGTACAAACGCTGGCGCAGGGTTTCGGCGTCCAACTCCAACAGCCCCTGAGGGTCCAGGTGCAGGTCGCAGACAATCAAGGCATTGCGATTGCGTGGATGCCAGGCCAGGGGCAGGACCACGCCGATGTAGTGGCGCGCCGCAGAAAAGCGCCCGGAGATGTGCACCATGGGTTGCAACAGGCGGACCTGATCCATCACCCGCTGCTTGCTGCGCAACTGGAACAGCCAGTCATAGAGTCTGGGCTGTTTGTCGCGAACCAATCGCGCCAGGGCGATGGTCGCCCGGACATCGGACAGCGCGTCATGGGCCTGGCCGTGATCGATGCCGTTGGCTGCGGTCAGGCGCTCCAGCTTGAGGCTTACCTGCCCCTGCTCCTCGGGCCAGACGATCCCCTGGGGGCGCAACGCATAAGCCGTGCGCACCACGTCGATCAGGTCCCAACGGCTGTTGCCGCCCTGCCACTCCCGGGCGTAGGGGTCGAAGAAATTGCGATACAGGCTGTAGCGGGTCATCTCATCGTCGAAACGCAGGGTGTTGTAGCCCACGCCGCAGGTCCCGGGGCGCGCCAGTTGCTCGTGCACCCGGGTCATGAAATCCGCCTCCCCCAGGCCTTGTTCGGCCAGACGGCCAGGGGTGATGCCAGTGATCATGCAAGCCATCGGATGGGGCAGGATATCGTCGCTGGGCTGGCAGTAGAGGTTGACCGGCTCGTCGATCTCGTTGAGTGCCAGGTCGGTGCGGATACCGGCCACTTGCAACGGGCGATCACAACGCGGATTGATGCCGGTGGTTTCGTAGTCGTACCAAAAGAGGGAAGTCACGGCCTGTTCCTGAACTGAAAGACCGCCGCAGTCTAGGCGTTCAGGCGCCGTCAGGGCCAGCCGCACGAACCGGGGCGAAGGCATTGGACTTGGCGAATTCGTAGTTAATGATGTCGTTTGCCCCTCAGACACTGCTAGCATCGGCGCTGGATTTTTTACCAGACCAAGCCGATAAGTTACCCATGCTTGAGACGACAGCAACGCCAAGGAACGCATCGCTGCACCCGCCACTGGATACGCGCTACCAGGTCGAAACCCCCGAGGGCATCGACCTGCCGCTGCGGCCTGCGGGGTTGCTGGTGCGCACCCTGGCCTTCAGTCTCGACCTGGGCATCCGCGGGCTGGTGCTGGGCCTGCTGTTCATCATCCTGGGCTTTTTCGACGAAGTCGGCGTCGGCCTCGGCTCCATCCTGCTGTTCCTCATCAGTTGGTGGTACATGGTGCTGTTCGAGGTGCTGAACCAGGGGCGCTCCCCCGGCAAGCAACTGATGGGGCTGCGAGTGGTGCAGGACGACGGCACCCCGATTGGCTGGAGTGCCTCCCTGACCCGCAACCTGCTGCGCTTTGCCGACATGCTGCCTTTCGGCTATTTCCTCGGCGCCATCAGTTGCCTGCAGCACCCGACCTTCAAACGCCTCGGCGATCTGGCCGCCGGCACCCTGGTGATCTACCGCGAGCAGCCGGTCAAACGCCCCGAACTGCCGCCAGCCGTCCCCCGCACCGCGCCCTTCGCCCTGAGCCTGAATGAGCAACGGGCGATCCTCGGCTTTGCCGAGCGCCAGGGCCAGCTGTCGGCCGAACGTACCCGGGAACTGGCCGGCATCCTCGCACAACCGCTGCATGTACCCAGTGCCCAGGCCACGGCCGAACTCAATGGCATTGCCCGCGGCTTCCTGGGAACCCCATGAAACAAAGCCTTTTCGAACACCGCCACCAGGCGCAATGGCAACAGTTCGAGCAATTGCTCGAGCGTCTGGAACATGGCCGGGCCAAAGCCGAGGAATGCCAGAGCTTCGTCCAGGACTACCGGCGCCTGTGCCAGCACCTGGCCCTGGCCGAAGAACGCGGCTACAGCAGCTACCTGATCGATCCGCTGCAACAACTGGCCCTGCGCGGCCACCAGCAGCTGTACCGACAGCGCAGCGCCTTCGGGGCCAATCTATTGAGTTTCGTGCTGGCCGGTTTCCCCCGCCTGGTGCGTCAGGAGTGGCGCCTGGTGCTGCTGGCCAGCCTGCTGTTCTTCGGCAGCCTGCTGGCCATCGGGGTGCTGGTGTACCTGTTTCCCGATCTGATCTACAGCCTGGTGAGCCCGCAGCAAGTCAGCGAGATGCAGGGCATGTACGACCCTACCGCCGGGCGCCTGGGGCGGGCCGCCGAACGGGCCTCGAGCGAAGACTGGGTGATGTTCGGCTACTACATCATGCACAACATCGGGATCGCCTTTCAGACCTTTGCCAGCGGCCTGCTGTTCGGCGTGGGCAGTGTGTTCTTCCTGTTTTTCAACGGCCTGATGATCGGCGCCATTGCCGGCCACCTGACCCAGATCGGCTTCGGCCAGACCTTCTGGCCGTTCGTGATCGGCCACGGCGCCTTTGAACTCAGCGCCATTGCCCTGTCTGGCGCCGCCGGGCTAAAACTTGGCTGGGCGTTGATCGCGCCGGGCCGCCTGACCCGCGGCGAAGCCCTGCTGCAAGCCGCGCGCGTCAGCGTGCAACTGATCTACGGCGTCATCGGCTTCTTGCTGATCGCCGCCTTTGTCGAAGCCTACTGGTCCTCCATGACCTGGCCGGCCGCCTGGGTCAAATACAGCGTCGGCAGTGCCCTTTGGGGCCTGGTGGCGGCCTACCTGACCCTGGCCGGACGTGAATCCCATGCGCCTGAGTGATGCCAGCGTGGTGATCCGCCCCCGCAGCGCCTGGGAGGCCATGGACCTGGGCGTGCTACTGAGCCAGCGTCATCGGCGCTTGCTGATGACCAGTTGGGCCATCGTCAGCCTGCCAGTGTTCGCCCTGCTGAGCCTACTGCTCTGGGAATCGCCGTCGCTGGCGATCCTGCTGTTCTGGTGGCTGAAGCCGGCCTTCGAACGCCTGCCGCTGTTTATTCTGTCTAAAGCCCTGTTCGGCGAAACACCCAGCCTGGGGCAAGCGCTGAAACAATGGCCTCTCCTGCTCAAGCCGCAACTGCTGGCCAGCCTGACCTGGCGCCGCTTCAGCATGAGCCGCAGCTTCACCCTGCCGGTGGTACAACTTGAAGGCCTGAGCGCCGACGCCCGGCAACAACGCCTGGCGGTGCTGCTACAGAAAAATGCCGGGGCCGCGCGCTGGCTGACCCTGATTGGCATGCACCTGGAAGGCGCCCTGTGGATTGGCCTGATGGTGCTGTTCTACCTGCTGCTGCCACAACAGGTCGAAGTGGACTGGAGCTGGCAGAGCCTGATGATCGCCGCCCAACAGGACTGGCTATGGCTGGAACACCTGACCAACGTCTTCTACGCCCTGGTCCTGGTGATCTGGGAGCCGATCTACGTGGCCTGCGGTTTCAGCCTGTACCTGAACCGACGCACCGAGCTGGAGGCCTGGGACATCGAGCTGGTATTCCGTCGCCTGCGCCAGCGCCTGACCGGTGCCAGCACGCTGCTCTTGCTCGCCGGCCTGCTGTTCCTGGCACCGACCCAACCGCTCTGGGCCGCCGCCCCCAGCAGTTCCGCGGCCGGCCCCGAGACCCCGCGGCTGCTGCAGCAACCGCTGACCAGCAAGGCGTCCAGGGACAGCATCCAGGCCATCCTGGACAAGCCCCCCTTCAAGAACCAGGAGTCGGTCACTCGCTACCGTTTCGGTGACGAGCAAGCCGAGAAGAAGGACGCCAAGGGCAAGCCTCCAGGCTGGCTCAAGAACCTGCTGGAAAGCCTCGGCAAGGACAGTTTCGGCGGGGTCGCCAAGGGCCTGGAGATTCTGCTCTGGGGGTTGCTGCTGGCGGCTCTGGGCTGGCTGATCTGGCGCTACCGCGATTGGCTGCAGGCCTTCGTCAGCCGTCGTCCGCTGCCGCGCAAGAAACGCCCCGCGGCCATGCCCCAGCAGTTGTTCGGCCTGGAAGTCAGCAGCGAAACCCTGCCCGCCGATGTCGCCGCCCGCGCCGCTGAACTCTGGGCCAGCCAGCCCCGGGAAGCCTTGGGCCTGCTGTACCGGGCGCTGCTCAGCCGCTTGCTGGAAGACTTCCACCTGCCCCTCAGCGTGGCCGATACCGAAGGCCAGGTGCTGGAGCGCATCAAGGCGCTGCAGCAGCCACAATTGGAGGCTTTCAGCATCAGCCTGACCCGCCACTGGCAGAACATGGCGTACGGTCATCAGGTACCCGGCGCCGATCTGCAACCACAGCTGTGCGGCGCCTGGCGCAGCCTGTTCGGCCCCGGAGCACAGCCATGAAGCGCTACCTGTGGGGCGGCCTGGTCCTGCTCCTGGCTCTGGTCCTCGGGGCCGGCGGCTATTACCTGTATCGCCATGCCACGCCCTATCAGGAACTGGTCGATCACGGCCCCTCCCCCGAGGCCCGGGCCAACCCCTACCTGGCGGCCGAGATGTTCCTGCGTGAACGTGGCCTCAAGGTACAACACGCCAATAGCCTGGATGTCCTGGCCAGCTTGCCCCCGGCCGGCAACAGCCTGTTGCTGCTGGGGGAGCGCTCGAACATGAGCCCGCCCCAGGTCGACCAGCTCCTGGAGTGGGCCCGCGCCGGCGGCCGCCTGCTCTTCGTCGCCGAGGCCCTGTGGAACGAGGACAGCCAGAAGAGCGGCGACCTGCTGCTGGACCGGGTGCAGATCCACCAGCAGCTCAGCCAGGACCTTGACGAGCCACCGGAGCCGGAAGCCGACGATGCCTATCCGAAGCTGACCAAGGTCTACCTGGAAGACGAACAGGCTCCGGCCTACATCAGTTTCGACACCGACTTCCACCTGGACGACCCGCAAAGCCTGGCGCAATCCTGGGCCAACAGCGGCGTGGCGACCCACATGATCCAGCTTGAATACGGCAAGGGCGCGGTCATCGTGCTCACCGATGCCGATATCTGGAAAGCCCCGGCCATCGGCCTGTACGACAACGCCTGGCTGCTGTGGTACCTCAATACCGATAGCGCCGTGACGCTGCTGTTCAATACCGATCACCCGGACCTCTGGCAGTTGCTCTGGCGCTATTTCCCCCAGGCGCTGGTAGCCCTGGCCCTGCTGCTCGGCCTGTGGCTCTGGCAGGCCGGCGTGCGCCACGGGCCGTTGCTGGCTCCAGCCCCCAAGGCGCGGCGCCAACTGCGTGAACACCTGCGGGCCAGTGCCGACTTCCTGCTGCGCCATGCTGGCCAGGGTGCGTTGCTGCAGGCCCTGCAACTGGATATCCGGCGCCGTGCACGGCGCCGCCACCCGGGCTTCGAGCAATTGTCGGCCGAGGCCCAGTGGGACGTGCTGGCCCTGCTCAGCCAACAACCTGTCGAGGCCATTCGACAGTCCCTGCAACCCTTGTCCGGACAGCGCCTTTCCAGCGTTGATTTCAGCCACCAGGTCGCCCGCCTGCAAACTCTCAGGAATGCCCTATGAGCGAACAACCGATCGAATTCCCCGAGCCTTCCGAGGCTCCACAGCCTCAGGTCCATGCTGCCCAGCAGCGCCAGCGGGCCAGCCAGCTGGCTCAGGCGGTGCGCCAGGAACTGCAGAAGGCGGTGATCGGCCAGGAAGCGGTCATCGATGATGTGCTGACCGCCCTGATCGCTGGCGGCCATGTGCTGCTCGAAGGCGTCCCCGGGCTCGGCAAGACCCTGCTGGTACGAGCCCTGGCCCGCTGCTTTGGCGGCGAGTTCGCGCGCATCCAGTTCACCCCCGACCTGATGCCCAGCGACGTCACCGGGCATGCGGTATACGACCTGCAGACCGAGCAGTTCAAGCTGCGCAAGGGCCCGCTGTTCACCAACCTGCTGCTGGCGGACGAGATCAACCGCGCGCCGGCCAAGACCCAGGCCGCCCTGCTGGAAGCCATGCAGGAACGTCAGGTCACCCTCGAAGGCCGAGCGCTGCCCATCGCCCAGCCGTTCATGGTCCTGGCTACCCAGAACCCCATCGAACAGGAAGGCACCTACCCGCTGCCGGAGGCCGAGCTGGATCGCTTCATGCTCAAGCTGCGCATGGACTACCCGGATGCCGAACAAGAACTGACCATGGTCCGCCAGGTGACGCGCTCGACCCGCGCCGACATGCTCGACGTACAGCCTCTGCGCACCGTACTCCAGGCCAAGGACGTACTGGCCCTGCAGCGCATCGCCAGCGAACTGCCCCTGGACGAGCAGGTGCTCGATTATGCCGTGCGCCTGGCCCGGGCCACCCGCAGTTGGCCAGGCCTGACCCTGGGCGCCGGCCCCCGCGCCTCCATTGCCCTGGTGCGCGGCGCTCGTGCCCGAGCCCTGCTGCGTGGCGGCGAATTCGTGATTCCCGATGACATCAAGGGCTGCGCCATGGCCGTGCTGCGGCATCGAGTACGGGTCGCCCCGGAGCTGGACATCGAAGGCCTGTCGGTGGAACAGGTGCTCAAGCAGATGCTCGAACAGATTCCGGCACCGCGCCTGTGAGCCGCCCACGCCAATGAAGCCGACCCGTCTGCTGTTGATCTGGCTGGGTACTTTGACCGGCCTGTACACCCTGCTCGGCGCCGCCCGCGCCCTGGGCAGCGAGGCCCTGCCGCGCCTGGACTCGATTGCCTGGGGCCTGCTGCTGGCGTTGTTGCTGCTGGCATTGCTGGACGCCCTGCGCCTGCTGCGCGTGGCCTCGCCGCAGATCCAGCGCCAGCTACCCGGCAGCCTGCCCCTGGGCCGCTGGAGCGAGGTGCAACTGGAGATCCTGCACGACTACCGGCAACCACTGGATGTGCAACTGTTCGACCACCCGCCCCAGGGCCTGGGCTTCGAGCACCTGCCGCAGTCCACGCGCCTGGAGCCGGGGCAGGTCAGCCGGATCGGCTATAACGTGCGCCCACTGCAGCGCGGCCACTTCAATTTCGACCAGTGCGAAGTCAGCCTGCCCAGCCCTCTCGGATTATGGAGCGCCAGGCGCCTGCTCAAGGTGCACGACAGCACCCGGGTCTACCCGGACTTCGCCCGGCTCTACGGCGCACAATTGCTGGCGGTGGACAACTGGCTCAGCCAACTCGGTGTGCGCCAGCGGCAACGCCGCGGCCTGGGCCTGGAGTTCAACCAACTGCGGGAGTTTCGCGAAGGCGACAGCCTGCGGCAGATCGACTGGAAGGCCACGGCCCGCCAACGCGCGCCCATCGTCCGGGAGTACCAGGACGAACGCGACCAGCAGATCATCTTCATGCTCGACTGTGGGCGCCGCATGCGCAGCCAGGATGGCGAGCTGGCGCACTTCGACCACGCCCTCAATGCCTGCCTGCTGCTGAGCTATGTCGCCCTGCGCCAGGGCGATGCGGTGGGTCTGTACAGCTTTGCCGGGGAACGCTCGCGCTACCTTGCACCGGTCAAGGGCTCGGCCCAGTTGAGCGTGCTGCTCAATGGCGTCTACGACCTGGACACCAGCCAGCGCCCCGCCGATTACCAGGCCGCCGCCAGCGAGCTGCTGGCGCGGCAGAAACGCCGGGCACTGGTGGTGCTGATTACCAACCTGCGGGACGAGGATGACCAGGAACTGCTGACGGCGGTCAAGCGCATCGGCCGCCAGCATCGGGTGCTGGTGGCCAGCCTGCGCGAAGAGGTGCTCGACCAGTTGCGCCAGAGCCCGGTGCAAACCCTGCCCGAAGCCCTGGCCTACAGCGCGACGGTGAACTACCTGAACAGCCGCGCCGAGCTGCACGAACGCCTGAGCGCCCACGGCGTCGCCCTGCTCGACGCCCGCCCGGGAGAACTGGGGGCCGAACTGGTCAGCCGCTATCTGAGCTGGAAGAAAGCCGGCAGCCTGTAGCTGCTGCCGAGCGCCTCAGGCCGAGGTCTGCAACGGGTGAAAGCTGAAGTAATGACGCAACGCCTGCTCCAGCTCGACAAACTCCGCACCGGCCCGCAACAGGCTGAAACCGCTGTCGTAGTGGTGCGGCGTCAGGTCCTCATGACACCAGAGGCAGCAGGCGCTGAAGTCGATGAACTGCACCTGGCCGTCACCGCCGGGGACTTTCACCCGCAAGTCGAATTCGGCACCGATCAGCATCGGCAACTGGCTGATCAGCATCAGCCCGTCGGCCGACAGGTTGCCAAGGAAACCCACCGGCTTGTCGGTGAAACGATTGAATACTTTTAAAAAGGACGGCAGTTGGTGCCGCTCGATCCGAGGTTCCATGAACATGCTGGGTATCGCTATGAAAGGTCATTAAGCATGACCGCACTAGTGCTTCGGAACAGGCCCTGAATCGGCCCGCCCTCCCGGATTCGATGCGCGAGGAAGACTGCCAGAAGGATTCCAACGCCACTGCCACCAGCCGGGCCGGGGCAGTTTTCGAACAGCCTGTGCAGATGTTAGCTCAAGCACGAGGGGCAATTACACCGCCCCCTAGTGAATCTCTTTTACAACGCCGTGCGACGAACTTGAGCGGCGCCATTTGCCGGGTAGTGCCCCAACTGTTGCAGGGTATCCAGGCGAGCCCGGGCGCGAAACGCGTACTCGCTGGTGGGGTACTGGGTAATGATGAACTGGTAGGTCTGCGCGGCATCGACGAACAACTTCTGGCGCTCCAGGCATTGCCCGCGCAGCATCGACACTTCCGGCTGGATATAGCGACGGGCACGGCTGTCACGGTCGACCTGGCTCAACTCGAGCATCACGCTCTCGCAGTTGCCGCGGTCATAAGCGCGGTAGGCGTTATTCAAATGATGGTCCATGGACCAGCGGGTACAGCCGACAACACTGACGGCCAGGGCAGCAATGAGTACGAATCGCATGGGGTATCTCCTGTCTTGTGCAGTGTATCGACTCATCGGCAAAAATCTTCAAGGTTGTTGCGGTAAACAAACAAAGCAATAAGTAGTGCAAACGAACAATGACTACAACTTCGGAGCATAGTAGCCTCTCGTTGCGCTTGAACTCAGGAGTCCGTGCATGTCCGTTCGTCGTACCAAAATCGTTGCCACCCTTGGCCCGGCCAGTAACTCGCCGGAAGTTCTCGAACAGCTGATTCTCGCGGGCCTGGATGTTGCCCGCCTGAACTTCTCCCACGGCACTCCGGACGAGCACAAGGCTCGCGCCAAACTGGTCCGCGACCTGGCAGCCAAGCACGGCCGCTTCGTGGCCATCCTCGGCGACCTGCAGGGCCCGAAGATCCGCATCGCCAAATTCGCCAACAAGCGCATCGAGCTGAAGATCGGTGACAAGTTCACCTTCTCCACCAGCCATCCGCTGACCGAAGGCACCCAAGATATCGTCGGCATCGACTACCCGGATCTGGTCAAGGACTGCGGTGTGGGCGACGAGCTGCTGCTGGACGACGGCCGCGTGGTGATGCGTGTGGAAACCGCCACCGCCACCGAATTGCATTGCGTGGTGACCATCGGCGGCCCGCTGTCCGACCACAAGGGCATCAACCGTCGTGGTGGTGGCCTGACCGCTCCGGCCCTGACCGAGAAAGACAAGGCCGATATCAAGCTCGCGGCCGAGATGGAAGTCGATTACCTGGCCGTGTCCTTCCCACGGGACGCCGCCGACATGGAATACGCGCGCAAGCTGCGTGACGAAGCCGGTGGTACTGCCTGGCTGGTAGCGAAGATCGAACGCGCCGAAGCGGTGGCCGACGACGAAACCCTCGACGGCCTGATCAAGGCCAGCGACGCGGTCATGGTTGCCCGTGGCGACCTGGGCGTGGAAATCGGCGACGCCGAGCTGGTGGGCATCCAGAAGAAAATCATTCTGCACGCCCGTCGCCACAACAAGGCGGTGATCGTTGCGACCCAGATGATGGAGTCGATGATCCAGAACCCGATGCCGACCCGCGCCGAAGTGTCCGACGTGGCCAACGCCGTGCTCGACTACACCGATGCGGTGATGCTCTCGGCGGAAAGCGCCGCCGGTGCCTACCCGCTGGAAGCGGTGCAGGCCATGGCGCGGATCTGCGTCGGTGCGGAAAAGCACCCCACCAGCAAGACCTCCAGCCACCGCATGGGCAAGGTGTTCGAAAGCTGCGACCAGAGCATCGCCCTGGCTGCCATGTACACCGCCAACCACTTCCCGGGCGTGAAGGCGATCATCGCCCTGACCGAAAGTGGCTACACCCCGCTGATCATGTCGCGCATCCGCTCCTCGGTGCCGATCTACGCCTACTCCCCGCACCGCGAAACCCAGGCTCGCGCAGCCATGTTCCGTGGCGTCTACACCATCCCGTTCGACCCGGCTTCCCTGCCGCCCGAGCAGGTCAGCCAGGCAGCGATCGATGAGCTGCTCAAGCGCGGTGTCGTAGAGAAAGGCGACTGGGTGATTCTCACCAAGGGCGACAGCTACCACACCACCGGCGGCACCAACGGCATGAAGATCCTGCACGTGGGCGACCCGATGGTCTGAGTCTTCGCCTTGCTGAACAAAAAGCCCCGGTGCCGAAAACACCGGGGCTTTTTCATGCCCGCGTGAAACCGCTTTCCAGGGTCTCAGCCCTTGCTGAGAAACCCGGACAACGCGGCGATGGCTTCCGGGGACTGCAGGCGCCGGGTGAATTCCACGCCCTCTTGCTCAATGACCTGGCGCAGTTGCTCGCGGCCCGGCGCCTTCATCAGGCGCTTGCTCACCTGCACCGCTTCGGGCGCCAACTGGCTGAAACGCAAGGCCGCCTCCCGGGCCTTGGCCAAGGTGGCCACACCATCCCCCAGGGCGGCGCTGGCAATCCCCCAGGCGGCGGCCTGTTCGCCACTGAAGCCTTCGCCCAGCAACAGCAACTCCGCCGCCTTGGCCTGCCCCAGCAAGCGCGGCAGGATCAGGCTCGAACCAAATTCCGGGCACAGCCCCAGGTTGACGAACGGCATGCGCAGCCGTGCATCGCGACTGACATAGACCAGATCGCAATGCAGCAGCATCGTGGTGCCGATGCCTACTGCCGCGCCGGCCACTGCGGCCACCACCGGCTTGCGACATTGCACAAGGCTGCGCATGAAGCGAAACACCGGGCTGTCGAGGTCCCGGGGCGGTTGCTGGAGGAAGTCGGCGATGTCATTGCCGGCGGTAAAGCATTCGCTGCTGCCGCAGATCATCACGGCGTTGATCTCGGGATCGCCATCGGCCTCGCTCAGGGCGTCGGCCAGGCGAGCGTACATGGCGCGGGTCAAGGCGTTTTTCTTGTCGGGACGGTTCAGGCGCAGGGTCAGCAGCCCGCCCTCACGTTGCAACTCGATGGCATCGGTCATGGGGATCTCGCTCTGGAAGAATCAGCGCTCAACCGCGGGGCAGGAACACATCGGCCAGCAGTTGATTGCGCGGCAGCCCCGCCAGGTACAGGCGCCGGGCG
Organism: Pseudomonas sp. JV245A; assembly: GCF_032424515.1. NCBI lineage: Bacteria > Pseudomonadati > Pseudomonadota > Gammaproteobacteria > Pseudomonadales > Pseudomonadaceae > Pseudomonas > Pseudomonas sp. JV245A. The sequence continues at coordinate 39,700 of NZ_VYKE01000007.1, read as the reverse complement.
AAGGCTTCGACACTGTCAGGGTGACCGCAGAGTAAGGCCTGGGTTTGCCGGGAAACAAGCCGCAGTTGCGCCAAAGCGGCTGTCAGCTCGGCCCCGGTCCACAGCTCGACGGACAGCTGGGCCCGGTTCGCCGCCAGGGCCGCCAGGGGTTTGGCCAGGTAATGCTCACTGCTGTCATGGGCCAGGTGAATGATACGGATAGGGCCCTGGTGATCCTGGCGCAAGGCCTCGCGCAGTATGCCGAACAGCGGCGCCAGGCCGGTTCCCGCGGCCAGTAGCCAGAGTGGGCGCTGCTGCCAGTCCGGATCGTAGTGCAAGGCGCCGCCCCGCAACTCCCCCAGGCGCATCGGGTCGCCCAATTGCAACTGGCGCGCCGCATCGCTGAACTGGCCCGGATGCCGGCAATCCAGGTGGAACTCCAGAAAGCGGTCGTCTTCCGGCAGGCTGGCCAGGGAATAAGGCCGGGCGATCTGGCCGGCGGCCCACAGCACCAGATGCTGGCCGGCGCGGTAACGCAAGGGCCGCTGCGGCTGCAGGCGCAGGCGCAGGACCGAGCTCGACAACCAGTCCAGGCCGCTCACCGTCGCAGGCAGGCCATCACGCACAGGGTCGAAGGTCTCGACGTGCAGGTCCTCCACCACCTGGCACTGGCAAGCCAGGCGCCAGCCGAGCCGGCGCTGTTCGTCGCTCAAGGCATCCGGCCGGCTATCGCTGGGCAAGCCCTGGACACAATGCACCAGGCAGGCATGGCAACTACCGGCGCGGCAACTGTAGGGCACCGTCACGCCAGCCTGATTCAGGGCATCCAGCAGGTTGCTTCCAGGCGCCACCGGCCAGCACCGGCTGCCAACGGTCAATTCAGGCATCGAGGTTTTCCCAGGCTGCAGAGCAACGATTGCGACCGTCGCGTTTGGCCCGATACAGCGCCTGATCGGCGCGTTGCAGGGCATGGTCCAGATCGTCGCCGGCCCGCAGCAGGGTCATCCCCGCCGACAGGCTCAGGTCTCGTACGTTAAGGCCCACCAGTTGCACTTCGGTGAACGCCAGGCGCAAACGCTCGCAGCAGGAGGTCAGGCGCTCGGCGTCACACTCGGGCAGCAGTACCACGAATTCCTCGCCACCGTAACGGGCCAATACGTCGCCATCGCGCAGGCAAGCCGTGGCCACCGCGGCGAAGGCCTGCAGTACCTGGTCGCCGGCAGCATGGCCGTGGAGATCGTTGATGCGCTTGAAATGATCCAGGTCGATCAGCGCCAGCCCATGCACTTGCTCCTGATCCATGGCTTGCAGCTCGCGGCTGGCAATGCGCAGGAAATGCCGGCGGTTGAACAGGCCGGTCAGTTCATCGGTGGCTACCAGGTCCTCCAGCTGTCGCATCATGCCTCGCAGCGTGTCCTGATGGGCCTGCAAGGCAAAGCGCCGCTGGCGCATGCGTGAGCGCGAAGCCTGGACATAGGCGGCATACAGGCACATCCACACCAGCATCACCAGCAGCACGCAGACCTGCAGTGCGGCCAGTTGCGGATCACCGAGGAGCAGGCGATAGCCGTCCCACAGGTTGACCGCGGCAAAGCAAAAGAAGATCAGCGCCGCGCTGCGCAGATAGGCCCGGCGGGAGAGGTGAAACAGGCCGAACAGCAACGGCAGCAGGTAGAACACCAGGAACACCCCGCGGGCCTGATCCAGATGGGCCATCAGCCAGGTCTGCCAGGCGATGCCCAGCACCACCTGGACTTCGGTCAGGCTGGGGTCGGCGAACTGCAGGTTGCGTCCGCTGACGAACACCCAGCACAGCAGCGCCTGGCTGGCCAGCACCAGGCCAGTGCCCAGCAGCGCGCTGCCGCTCGAAGCACGGGAATGCCCCGTGACGACGGCCAGCCAGAACAGCAGCAGGATCAGTGCGTAAGTGCCCGCGGCAATGGCGAAGCGCTTGAATAACAGGCTCTGGATGGCTTTATGGGTCAATCGTTGACTCACCGTGAGAAAGGAGGCTTAAAGAGTTTCCTACCCTGCAGGCCACTTGCCACTTTAGTGCTGAGCCCGGCAAATGACTATTCAAATTTAAAACCCCGTCGCCAGGTTTCAGCGCCGACTCAGGCAAGAACAGTGCCCATCCGATGGGCGACTTTGGTTGGCCCGGCCGGCGGGTGTACCCAACCCCCAGGCGAGGTATACTGCCGCGCCTTTTTAGCGTCGCGCCAGTTGTCTGTCCGGCGTGCCTTAGAAGGTGCCTGCATCCGACCGATGCACCCAAGTGCAGGCACCTTATTAAATGTTCCCGTCTTTTAGAGGAGCGCGACTCATGACCGTGATCAAGCAAGACGACCTGATTCAGAGCGTTGCCGACGCCCTGCAGTTCATTTCCTACTACCACCCCGTGGACTTCATCCAGGCGATGCACGAGGCCTACCTGCGGGAAGAATCGCCGGCTGCCCGTGATTCCATAGCGCAGATCCTGATCAACTCGCGCATGTGCGCCACCGGCCACCGGCCGATCTGCCAGGACACCGGCATCGTCACGGTATTCGTGCGCGTGGGCATGGACGTGCGCTGGGACGGCGCCACCATGAGCCTGGACGACATGATCAACGAGGGCGTGCGTCGCGCCTACAACCTGCCGGAAAACGTCCTGCGCGCCTCCATCCTGGCCGACCCGGCAGGTAGCAGGAAAAACACCAAGGACAACACCCCCGCGGTGATCCACTACTCCATCGTCCCGGGCAACACCGTGGAAGTGGACGTGGCGGCCAAGGGCGGCGGCTCCGAGAACAAATCGAAGATGGCCATGCTCAACCCGTCCGACTCGATCGTCGACTGGGTACTCAAGACCGTTCCGACCATGGGCGCCGGCTGGTGCCCACCGGGCATGCTGGGCATCGGTATCGGCGGCACCGCCGAGAAAGCGGCAGTGATGGCCAAGGAAGTGTTGATGGAATCCATCGACATCCACGAGCTCAAGGCCCGTGGCCCGCAGAACCGCATCGAAGAGATCCGCCTGGAGCTGTTCGAGAAGGTCAACCAGCTGGGCATCGGCGCCCAGGGCCTCGGTGGCCTGACCACCGTGCTCGACGTGAAGATCATGGACTACCCGACCCACGCCGCTTCCCTGCCGGTGTGCATGATCCCCAACTGCGCCGCCACCCGTCACGCGCACTTCGTACTGGATGGCTCCGGCCCGGCGAGCCTGGAAGCGCCACCGCTGGACGCCTACCCGGAAATCGTCTGGGAAGCCGGCCCGTCGGCCCGTCGGGTCAACCTCGACACCCTGACCCCGGAAGAAGTGCAAAGCTGGAAGCCGGGCGAAACCGTACTGCTCAACGGCAAGATGCTCACCGGCCGCGACGCTGCGCACAAACGCATGGTCGAGATGCTGAACAAAGGCGAAACCCTGCCGGTGGACCTCAAGGGTCGCTTCATCTACTACGTCGGCCCGGTCGATCCGGTCGGTGACGAAGTGGTCGGCCCGGCTGGCCCGACCACCGCCACGCGGATGGACAAGTTCACCCGCCAGATCCTCGAGCAGACCGGCCTGCTGGGCATGATCGGCAAGTCCGAGCGCGGCCCGACCGCGATCGAAGCGATCAAGGACAACAAGGCCGTGTACCTGATGGCCGTCGGCGGTGCTGCCTACCTGGTAGCCCAGGCGATCAAGAAGTCCAAGGTCCTGGCCTTTGCCGAACTGGGCATGGAAGCGATCTACGAATTCGAGGTCAAGGACATGCCGGTGACCGTCGCAGTCGACAGCAAGGGCGAGTCGGTACACATCACAGGTCCCGCCATCTGGCAGAAGAAGATCAGTGACAGCCTGGCGGTAGAAGTGCAGTAAGCCCTTCCTCCGTTCGGCCCAGGCGGCGGTGCTGTTCATTGAATGGCCCGCCGCTTTTTTTATGCACCGCCCTTTCCCGACACTGTCCGCGATCAACGTTAGCCCCGGCGCTCATGCTATCGTTCCCGCCCCCATTGCAGCCTGCCCCGACTCATGGCCCAGATCTCTCGCCCCCTCCGCTTGACGTTCTATATCCTGGTGATTCTTGCTGGCACCGTGCTCAGCGCCGGCCTGGCCATGCGCCATGCAGAACGGCAGACGCTGGTGGAGGAAGCCGCCCGTGCCAATGAGCAGTTGGGGCTGTATGCCAACTCGCTGCATACCCTGATCGAACGCTATCGCGCCCTGCCGGCGGTCCTGGCCCTGGACCCGGAACTGCGCGCGGCGCTGCAGGGGCCGGTGGCCACCGAAACCCAGGACGCATTGAACCGCAAGCTGGAAAAGATCAATGGCGCGGCCCGCTCCTCGACCCTGGAACTGCTGAACCATGAGGGCCTGGCCGTGGCCGCCAGCAACTGGCGCCTGCCCAGCAGCTACGTGGGCCACAACTACGGCTTTCGCCCCTACTTCAAGCAGACCCGCAGCCAGGGCAGCGGGCGCTTCTATGCGGTGGGCGTGACCAGCGGCATCCCGGGGTATTTCCTGGCCAGCGCAGTCAAGGCCGACAACCAGGACTTCCTCGGGGCCATGGTGGTCAAGCTGGAATTCCCCGAGCTGGAACATGAATGGAGCCAGGGCAACGACACCCTGCTGGTCAGCGATGCCCGGGGCATCGTGTTCATCGCCAACCAGCCAGGCTGGCGCTACCGGCACTTGCAGCCGCTGTCGAGCAACGACCTGGAAGAAATCAAGCTCACCCGCCAGTACGACAAACAGCCCCTGACCCCGCTGCAGCACCAGACGCTGCAACGCTTTGACGACAACAGCAGCCTGGCCCGGGTCGAAGGCCCCGAGGGCCGCGCCAGCTACCTCTGGGAGTCCCTGCCGTTGGCCGCCGAAGGCTGGACCCTGCACCTGCTGCGCAAACCGCCGAATGCCTTCGAGGAAACCCGCAATGCCGGGCTTGCCGCCGCAGGTGCCTGGCTGACCCTGGTGTTCCTGCTGCTGTTCCTCAACCAGCGCTGGCGCCTGGGGAAAGTCCGCCAGCGCAATCGCCAGGAGCTGGAGCAACTGGTGGAGGAACGTACCCGCGATCTGCGCACCGCCCAGGAAGGCCTGGTGCAATCGGCCAAGCTCGCGGCCCTGGGGCAGATGTCCGCCGCCCTGGCCCACGAAATCAACCAGCCCCTGACCACCCAGCGCATGCAGCTGGCAACCCTCAGGCTGTTGCTGGATCACGGCCGGGTGGACGAAGCCTACAAAGCCCTGCGCCCACTGGACGACATGCTGACCCGCATGGCCGCCCTCACCAGCCATCTCAAGACCTTCGCCCGCAAGAGCCCCAGTGGCCTGCGAGAACGCCTGGACCTGACCGCTGTGGTGGACCAGTCGCTGCACTTGCTGGAAGCCCGGCTGCGTGCTGAAGACGTCGAAGTGGTGCTGCAACTGACCCGCCCGGCCTGGGTCCGGGGCGACGCCATCCGCCTGGAACAGGTGCTGATCAACCTGCTGCGCAATGCCCTGGACGCCATGCAGGACAAACCGCACAAGCGCCTGGAGATCAGTCTCGAAGCCGAAGACCAGCTCTGGCAACTGCGGGTGGCCGACAACGGCGGCGGCATTGCCGAGGAACACTTGCTGAGCGTCTTCGATCCATTCTTCACCACCAAACCGGTGGGTGATGGCCTGGGGCTGGGGCTGGCGGTGTCCTATGCCATAGTCCACGAGCTGGGTGGCCGCCTGAGCGTGGCCAACCAGGAGCAAGGGGCGGTGTTCACCCTGAGCCTGCCCATCGACCTGGAGGCCCATATCCAATGCTGAACTCAGTGATCGTGGTGGACGACGAAGCCAGCATCCGTACCGCCGTCGAGCAGTGGCTGAGCCTGTCGGGCTTCGAGGTCCAGCTGTTCAGCCGGGCCGAGGACTGTCTGGCGCAACTGCCGAAGAACTTTCCCGGGGTGATCCTCAGCGATGTGCGCATGCCCGGCATCAGTGGCCTGGAACTGCTGGCCCAGGTCCAGCGCCTGGACCCGGACCTGCCGATCATCCTGCTCACAGGCCACGGCGATGTCCCCATGGCGGTGGAAGCCATGCGCGACGGGGCCTACGACTTCCTGGAAAAACCCTTCAGCCCCGACACCCTGCTCAGCAGCCTGCGCCGGGCCCTGGACAAGCGCCGCCTGGTCCTGGAAAACCGCCGCCTGCACCAACAGGCCGACAGCCGGGCCAAGCTCGACGCCACCTTGCTGGGGGTCTCCAGGGCCTTGCAGACCCTGCGCCGCCAGGTACTGGAACTGGCAGCCCTGCCGGTCAACGTGCTGATCCGCGGCGAGACCGGCAGCGGCAAAGAACTGATTGCCCGCTGCCTGCACGACTTCGGCCCGCGGGCCGGCAAGCCCTTCGTCGCCCTGAACTGCGCGGCGATCCCCGAGCAGTTGTTCGAGGCCGAGCTGTTCGGCCATGAAAGCGGCGCCTTCACCGGCGCCCAGGGCAAACGCATCGGCAAGCTGGAATACGCCGACGGCGGCACGCTGTTTCTCGACGAGATCGAAAGCATGCCCCTGGCCCAGCAGGTCAAGCTGCTGCGGGTGTTGCAGGAGCAGAAGCTGGAACGCCTGGGTTCCAACCAGAGCATCAAGGTCGACCTGCGGATCATCGCCGCCACCAAGCCCGACCTGCTGGACGAGGCCCGTGCCGGGCGTTTCCGTGAAGACCTGGCCTACCGCCTGACCGTGGCTGAACTGCGCCTGCCACCCTTGCGCGAGCGCCGCGAGGACATCCCACTGCTCTACGAGCACTTTGCCCAGAATGCCGGGGAACGCCTGGGGCGCAGCGTCGCGCCCTTGAGCGGCGCGCAACTGAGCCGCCTGCTCAGCCACGACTGGCCGGGCAACGTGCGCGAGCTGGCCAACGCCGCCGAGCGCCAGGTGCTGGGCCTGGGCGAGCCGGAACCCGACGCCATCGAACCCGGCCAGTCCCTGGCGGCGCAACAGGAAGCCTTCGAGGCCCAATGCCTGCGCGCGGCCCTGAGCCGGCACAAGGGTGATATCAAGGCGGTGCTCAACGAGCTGCAACTGCCCCGCCGGACTCTTAACGAAAAGATGCAGCGCCATGGACTGACCAGGGAACAGTTCCTCAAGGAGGAGTAACCCCTATAGGACCCGGCTTGCCGGAGAATCAGCCTCAAGCCCGGCACCGCCCCCATCGACGCCTTCGCCCACATGCCCAGGGGCACGGCCGCTTTCGGCAATTTCCCGCTTACCCGCAAGGTGCCGATAGGCGGATTTCCGCTCATTACTCCCGCCTCCCCCCCCTCTAGCCCGGGCTTCTCGCCCTTGGCACAGGTCCTGCTATAGCCCCAGCAGGCTGCGCTCGCGCGCACTCCACAAAAACAATGAATAGAAGGGTCCTTCATGGATATCTCTAATACCCTGCCTGCCGGGTCGGCGGCTGCGCCCGCCACAGAAAAGACCACCGCCAGCCGCCTGAAGTCGATCTTCAGCGGTTCCGTGGGCAACATGGTCGAGTGGTACGACTGGTACGTCTACGCCGCCTTCTCGCTGTACTTCGCCAAAGTCTTCTTCCCCAAGGGCGACACCACCGCCCAACTGCTGAACACCGCCGCGATCTTCGCCGTGGGCTTCCTGATGCGCCCGATCGGTGGCTGGCTGATGGGGCTGTATGCCGACCGCAAAGGGCGTAAGGCCGCCTTGATGGCCTCGGTGCTGCTGATGTGCTTCGGCTCGCTGATCATCGCCCTGACCCCGGGTTACGAAACCATCGGCGTCGGCGCTCCCATCCTGCTGGTGCTGGCGCGCCTGATGCAGGGCCTGTCGGTAGGCGGTGAATACGGTACCTCGGCCACCTACCTCAGCGAGATGGCGACCAAGGAACGTCGTGGCTTCTTCTCCAGCTTCCAGTACGTGACCCTGATCTCCGGCCAGCTCATCGCCCTGGCGGTGCTGATCGTGCTGCAGAACATTCTGACCACCGAGGAACTGCAGTCCTGGGGCTGGCGGATTCCGTTCGGCATCGGTGCCCTCTGCGCCGTGGTAGCCCTGTACCTGCGTCGCGGCATGGAAGAAACCGAGTCCTTCACCAAGAAGAAGGAAAAGCCCAAGGAAAGCCTGATGCGCACCCTGATGCGTCATCCCAAGGAGTTGATGACCGTGGTCGGCCTGACCATGGGCGGCACCCTGGCCTTCTATACCTACACCACCTACATGCAGAAATACCTGGTGAACACTGTCGGCATGAGCATCTCCGACTCCACCACCATTTCCGCCGCCACGCTGTTCCTGTTCATGTGCCTGCAACCGGTGATCGGTGCTCTCTCGGACAAGGTTGGCCGGCGCCCGATCCTGATTGCCTTCGGTATCCTCGGCACCCTGTTCACCGTGCCAATCCTCACCACCCTGCACACCATCCAGACCTGGTGGGGCGCGTTCTTCCTGATCATGGCGGCGCTGATCATCGTCAGCGGCTACACCTCGATCAACGCGGTGGTCAAGGCCGAGCTGTTCCCTACGGAAATCCGCGCCCTGGGCGTGGGCCTGCCGTACGCACTGACCGTGTCGATCTTCGGCGGTACCGCCGAATACATCGCCCTGTGGTTCAAGAGCATCGGCATGGAAACCGGCTACTACTGGTACGTCACCGCCTGCATCGCCTGTTCGCTGCTGGTCTACGCGACCATGAAAGACACCCGCAAGCATTCGCGGATCGAGACTGACTGAAAACAACAACGCCCGGGTGCAAGGCCCGGGCGCTTTTCGCGATCTGTGGGGAAGCTTTCGCCGGCAAGCCGGCTCCTACAGAGGCTGTACAGGTCAGGAAAGTTCGGCAGCGCCCTGGCGCCCATCGCGGCTCTGGGCCCAGGCCGCCCCCACGATCATCACCAGCAGGATTCCCGCCAATACCGCCGACGAGCCGATGGTGCCGAAATCCAGGCCACCTTTTTCGTGGGGTTTGGTGAGGAAGTCACCCAAGGTTGCGCCGAACGGCCGGGTCAATACGAAAGCGACCCAGAACAACAGCACCGACGAGAGCCTGGTGAAGTACTTGAGCAGCACCACCACGGCGATGGTCAAGCCGATCAACAGCGCCCCGCCGGCAAAGCCCAGCCCCGAATCGTCCGCCAGGTAGTCGCCGAGGGCGGTGCCCAGGGTGTTGGAAAACAGGATCGCCATCCAATAGAACATCTCGCCGCGAAAGGTCTGGATCTTGTTGACGTTCAGCGAGTCGCCACTCAGACGCCAGAGCGCGAAGATCGCCAGCAGAATACCGATCAGGATCAACGAGCCACTGGCATAGCCCAGGCCCAGGGTGCGGTCCATGAAATCCGACATGGTGGTGCCGGCGGTACTGGTGGAGAGGATCACGATCCAGTACAGCACCGGGTTGTAGGTCTTGGACCACAGCTGGGTGACCAGGGTCAGCAGGAACACACTGATCAGAATCATCGAGCTGATGGCATAACCCACATTCAGGGTCATCGACAGCAGGTCCCCCGCTGTTTCGCCGAGGGTGGTCGCGCAGATTTTCATGACCCAGAAGGCCAGGGTGATCTGGGGTAGCTTGTTCATTCGCAAAGGTGCTCCAAAGGTCGCATTCAAGGCGGCCTGTCTATGGACTGCAGGCCTGCGCGGAGGCTGAACGTCAAGGGGTGAAAAACAGGTAAGGCGCGGATGAAAAAATCGTTGAAATATTTTCTTACAAGCAATCTGCTCAATTAATGATCAGTTAATGCTGGATGCATAGCCTGCTAATGAATCCAAGTGGGTACTTGGCTCTTCTATGCAGTGAGGCTTGAACGCGGTATTTGGCGGCGAGGGCCGACCTCATAAGCATCGATAAAGCAGATATTTATAAGCATTAATTTGCGCTTTTATATCAATTTTACCGGAGTAGGATTCATACCAAGCCCAACGCATTCATCTCAACGAACCCGGAGTCACCATCATGAAAAGCAAACTGATCCTCGCCCTGACCCTCTCGGTACTGGCTGCCAACACCTTCGCCGCTGATGGCTACGATCGCACCGGTTCTGCCACCTTCGCTGCCGATGGCTACGATCGCACCGGCTCCGCCACCTTCGCTGCCGATGGCTACGACCGCACCGGTTCCGCTACCTTCGCCGCCGATGGCTACGATCGCACCGGTTCCGCCACCTTCGCTGCCGATGGCTACGACCGCACCGGTTCCGCTACCTTCGCCGCTGATGGCTACGACCGCACCGGTTCCGCCAGCATCAGCTGATTGATGCACCTGACACCACAGCCCGGCCTTGGCCGGGCTTAGTCGTTTCTGGCCAGGGGAAAACACCCACAGCGTGGAACGCTCAAGGGCCAGGACGCTGGAATTGGGCGATTGCGCACTGCACTATGACGCCCTTACCCCGCCCCAAGCAGGAACCTTGAGCCATGCCCGACGATATCCACTTTTACCAACCTGCCCTGGGCCACGGCCTGCCCCACGACCCGTTCAATGCCATCGTCGGCCCGCGCCCCATCGGCTGGATCTCTTCCCAGGATCGCGAGGGTCGCCTGAACCTGGCGCCCTACAGCTTTTTCAACGCCTTCAACTACATTCCACCGATCATCGGTTTCTCCAGCGTCGGGCGCAAAGACAGCCTGAACAATATCGAGCAGACCGGCGAGTTCGCCTGGAACCTGGCCACCCGACCTCTGGCCGAGCAGATGAACCAGAGCTGCGCCGCAGTCCCGGCCGAGGTAAACGAGTTCGAACTGGCCGGCCTGACCCCCGTGGCGTCGAAAGTCATCAGCGTGCCCCGGGTAGCCGAGAGCCCGGTGTCCTTCGAGTGCAAGGTCACCCAGATCATTCAATTGCAGCGGGCGGACAAGGAACTGGTGCCGAGCTGGCTGATCCTCGGCGAAGTGGTCGCCGTGCATATCGCCAAGTGGCTGCTCAAGGAAGGGATCTACGACACCGCCGCGGCAGAGCCGATTCTGCGCGGCGGCGGGCCGGCGGATTACTTCCAACTGGGGCCAGAGGCTCTGTTCAGGATGCACCGCCCGGGGGCAGTCAAATAGCGCTTGGACTCAGTAGCTCTTCCAGCTCAATTCGCCGTCCTGATCGACGTCGGCCAACTGTTCGAGTTGTTGTGCGGCAGCCTGGTCGGCGTCATGCGCCGTCTTGAATTTCTGCTCATCCAGGACTTTATGAAAGCGTGGTGCGCTTGATGAGCCGAGAGCCTTGACGGCGATGGCGGCGCTGTATCCCCCCTCCCCTGGAACCACAGCGGAAACTGCTTCGTAGTGTGCAAACTCTTTGCGTGCCATGTTGCGAGTCCTGGCCAATGAAAAGTCGGCCATTCTAAACCTTCAACTGGCCAGCTTGTGCACCGGCGCCTGCTGTAGTTGCGGATATTCGCCATGGGCTTGCAGCGCCGACACGGTACTGAAGGTATGAAAATCCAGGCTGTTGACCACCAGGTCCTGCACCAGCTCGGCAAAGATCGCCATGGCCGGGGAATTGAAATAGGCCGTCATCGCCTGCTGGCTGCTCCAGAAACCGGACACCAGCCACAGGTCGGCATCGCACTGCGAATGCTGCAGGGCAAAATGCAGGCAACCACAGGCCTGGCGGGACGGTTCGATCAGGCTGCTCAAACGCGCACCCAGCTCCTTGGAACGCCCGGCCCGGGCTCGGACAAAGGCCATGTGACTGACGGGAATATGCGTGGACATGTGCGACCCTCCCAGGGTGTTGTCGAGGCAGCCATGGGACGGGCTGCGACAGGATCAACGATACGGGGCAGGCCCTCGCGCGCGTTAGTCGATTTCTGCCGTTGATTTGCCCAATCCTGCGACAAGCCCTTTGCTCCCTCCCCGACTCCGCGCCATTGGGCAAAAGCATGACAACGGTGTTTCAAGCAAGTGAAGCTCAGGAGCATCGGCTGATCTTGCCTATCGCGCGCGCAAGCAGCAGGATCAGGCAAGTTTTACGCAGGATTCGCCTACCCGCGCTTCTTGCACAAACTTAAGCTGTGCCGACTGCAAACACTCGGAGGCTGCCCCATGCCATCACTGGAAACCCCGCCACCGCCCCTGGCCCCGGGGATGGAACGGCAGCGCGTGGAACTGGCCGCGATCATTGCACGCAACACCGCCGAGGACGGCAGCTACGCCACGGCCATCGACTCGTTGTTCGTCTCGCGCCACAGCAGCTCTCATCAATTCGGTTCGGTGCTGGCACAGCCGGCGCTGTGCATCATGGCCCAGGGCCGCAAGGAAGTACGCCTGGCCGATGAAAGCTACAACTACGACCCCTTGAATTACCTGGTGGTCTCGGTTTCCGTCCCCCTGAGCGGCAAGGTGGCGATCGTTTCACCAGAGGAGCCGATCCTGGCCCTGCGCCTGGACATCGACCCCGGGGAAATCAATGCATTGATTGCCGATGCCGGCCCCATCGGCGTACCCGCCCGGCCTACCGGGCGCGGCCTGTACGTGGAGCGCCTGGACCCGGCGATGCTCGACGCGGTGTTGCGCCTGACCCGCCTGCTGGATACCCCGAAAGACATCGCCATGCTCGCGCCGCTGGTACGCCGGGAAATTCTCTATCGCCTGCTGCGCAGCCCCCAGGGCCACCGCCTGTATGAGATCGCCACCGCCAACAGCCAGGGCCACCGGGTCAACCAGGCCATCAAGTGGCTCAACGGCAATTTCGTGCACCCGTTGCGCATCGATGATCTGGCCCGGGAGGTGAACCTGAGCGTCTCGACCCTGCACCACCGTTTCAAGGCCATGACCGCCATGAGCCCGCTGCAGTACCAGAAACAGTTGCGCCTGCAAGAAGCCCGGCGGCTGATGCTGGCCGAGGGGCTGGAGGCTTCGGTGGCGGGCTATCGGGTGGGTTATGAAAGCCCGTCGCAGTTCAGCCGCGAGTACAGCCGCTTGTTCGGCGCGCCGCCGTTGCGGGATATGGCGCGCCTGCGGGTGAGCAGCTGAGGCCTGCCTAACGAGCGCGGATCACATGCTTGATTTCCTGAAAGGCCTGTAGCCCCCAGGGCCCCAGTTCACGACCGATGCTGCTCTGCTTGTAGCCGCCCCACGCCGTCTGGGGAAAGATCACCTGTGGCGCATTGATCCACACCAGACCGGCCTGCAGGGCATTGGCCACTTGCTCGGCATGCGCTGCATCCGCTCCCACTACGCTGGCCACCAGGCCGAACTCGCTGTCATTGGCCATTTCGATGGCCTGCTGCTCGTTGCTGAAACTGCGCACGCAGAGCACCGGGCCAAAGATCTCCTCACGCCATAGCGCACTGTCCAGCGGCACCTCGGTGAACACCGTGGGCTGGATGAAATACCCCTGCTGCAAGCCGGCCGGGCGGCCACCGCCGCAGACCAGCTTGGCCCCCACATTCAAGCCTTCCTCGATATGGGCCTGCACCCGCCGGTATTGCGCCTGATTGACCAGCGCGCCCATTTCCACCTCCGGGTCGAACGGGTCGGCCACACGAATGGCTTCGGCCCGGGCCTTGAGGCGCAACAGGAACTCATCGGCCAACTCATCGGCCACCAGCACCCGGCTGGTGGCCGAGCACATCTGCCCGGCGTTGAAGAAGCCGCCGCCACAGGCCAGCTCCACCGCCAGATCCAGATCGGCATCCGCCAGCACCAGCAACGACGACTTGCCCCCCAGCTCCAGGCTCACGCCCTTGACGGTTTCCGCCGCGCGTTGCATCACCTGGACCCCCACGGCGTTGCTGCCGGTGAAGGAGATTTTCGCCACTCGCGGGTCGGCTGCCAGGGGCGCGCCCACCGCCAGGCCGGTGCCGCAGACCAGGTTGAACACGCCCCGGGGCAAGCCGCTGCCGGCGATGATTGCCGCCAGTTCCAGCTCCGGCAAAGGGGTGACTTCGGAGGGCTTGAGCACCACGCTGCAACCGGCGGCCAGGGCCGGAGCGAGCTTCCAGGCGGTGGTGACCATGGGGAAGTTCCACGGCACGATCAGCCCGACGATGCCACAGGGCTCGCGGCGCAGGCGGGCACTGAAGGCCTCGCTGGGCAGTGCCACGTTGGCGTCCTGAGCGGCATCCAGGCCTTCGGCCAGCCCGGCGTAGTACTCGAAGGTGGCAATCACATCGTCCACATCCATGGCGGCCTCGAATTGCGGCTTGCCGTTGTTGCTCGACTGCAGGTGCATCAGTTGCTCCCGGCGTTCGGCCACCCCGGCCGCAATCCGTCGCAGGACCGCGGCACGTTCAGCCCCGCTGCTGTGCGACCAACGCGCAAGGCCGGCGCTGGCAGCGCACAGCGCCTGCTCCACGGCCTCGGGACCGCCACCGGCAACCTGGGCCAGTACGCCCTCGGTGCTAGGGTTGATCACCTGCAGATGCTCGCTGCCCGCCAACCATTGGCCGTCGATGTACAGCCCGTTCAACAGGGGTTGCGCGCTCATGCCTGTACTCCTTGGGTCCAGCGGTTCTGATCGACCTCTATCAGGGTCGGGCCCTGGCGATCCGCCGCCGAGCGCAGCGCCACGCGCAGTTGCTCGACGCTGTCGATGCGCTCGGCGGCGCAGCCCAGGCCCTTGGCCACGGCAATGAAATCCGGGGTGTAGATGTCGACGCCCACCGGCTCGATGGCGCGGTTGACCATGTATTTCTTGATCTCTTCGTAGCCCTGGTTATTCCACAGCAGGACGATGATCGGGGTGCGAGCCTCCACCGCGCAGGCCAGTTCCGAAAGGGTGAACTGCAAGCCGCCATCGCCGATCAGGCAGGCCACCGGCCGTCGCTGGCTGGCGTGCGAACCGCCGCCGAGCCAGGCGCCAATGGCCGCCGGCAAGGCATAACCCAGGGTGCCGTACCCGGTGGAGGAGTTGAACCAGCGTCGTGGCTGCTCGGGGTTGAAGGTCAGGTTGCCGCTGTACACCGGCTGGGTGGAATCGCCCACCAGGACAATATCCGGCAGTTCCTGGACCACGGTCTGCAGAAACAGGGTCTGGGCCTGGGTCGGGCCGTCCCAGAGCTGGCTCAGCTCACTGCGCAAGGCGGCGGCGCGGACCTGGCCCCAGTCGCTGCGACGCGCTGCCAATTCCAGCCCGGCAAGTTGCGCCAGCAGCGCTTCGGCAGCGATCCGGGCGTCGGCCACCAGTGCCACTTTCGGCGGATAGTTGCGCACGGTCTGGTCGGCATCGATATCGATACGCAGCAGGGTAGCGGGAATCTCGAAACCACCGGCGAAGGTCACGTCGTAATCGGTTTCCGCCAGCTCGGTGCCAATGGCCAAGACCACATCGGCCTCTGCCACCAGGGCCCGGGTCGCCACCATGGACTGGGTGGAACCGATCAGCAGCGGATGCGCCGAAGGCAGCATGCCCTTGGCATTGATGGTCAGGGCCACCGGCGCTTGCAACAGCTCGGCCAGGCGGGTCAGGGCCGGGGCGGCATCGATGGCGCCCCCGCCCGCGAGAATCAGCGGCCGCTTGGCACTGGCCAGCAGTTGGCTCATCTGCGCGACAGCGGCCGGGGCGGCGCCGGCGCGGGCGATCTGCACCGGCTCGCTGGTCAACAGGTGGTCGGCGTCCTGGACCAGCACATCGAGGGGAATCTCGATATGCACGGGGCGTGGGCGCCCGGCCTGGAACAGGGCAAAGGCCCGGGCCAGCACCGCTGGCAACTCGTCGGCACACATCAGGGTGTGGGAAAACGCCGCCACGCCACTGACCAGCGCACTCTGGTTGGGCAGCTCGTGGAGCTTGCCGCGCCCGCCCCCCAACTGGCTGCGGGCCTGCACGCTGGAGATCACCAGCATGGGAATCGAATCGGCGTAGGCCTGGCCCATGGCGGTGGTGATGTTGGTCATGCCGGGGCCTGTGATGATGAAACACACACCGGGCTTGCCGCTGGTTCGGGCGTAGCCGTCGGCCATGAAGCCGGCGCCTTGCTCGTGGCGCGGAGTCACATGATGGATGGGCGAACGGGCCAGGCCGCGATACAGCTCCACGGTGTGTACCCCGGGAATGCCGAACACCTGCTCGACGCCATAACCTTCCAGTAGCTTGACCAGTACTTCACCGCACGTCGCCATCTCATCGCCCTTCTTATTGGAGGAAAACCGCACGTCGGCCACAGGCTGGAAAACGCCTGCGGGCGCCGATAGAGGGGCTATTGGAACGGTGGGCCTGTAGCCGCAACAATGGATAAAAAGTCATACTAGCCATGTCCCCACGTCATGCCTCGGCCAGCCATGAAACGCCTTCCTCCCTTGCCCGCGCTGCACACTTTTCTGATCACCGCCCAGTGCTGCAACTTCACTCGCGCCGCCGAGCAGTTGCACATCACCCAGGGAGCGGTGAGCCGGCAGATCGCCGGGCTGGAAAGTCACCTGGGCTATCCGTTGTTCCTGCGCCAGGCCCGGGGCCTGAGCCTCACGGCCGAGGGGCTGGAATGGCTGCCACGGGTGCAGCAGGTGTTCGAAATGATCAATGGCGCGGTGGACGAGATCGGCGGCCAGAAGCGCAACCTGCGGCTCAAGGCCCCGACCTGCGTGATGCGCTGGCTGCTGCCGCAGTTGCTGCAGTGGCAGAAGGAGCGCCCCGATGTACCGGTGCAGCTGACCACCACCATTGCCCATGGCGTGGATTTCGGCCGCGAGCCGTTCGACGCCGCGGTCATGTACGGCGCGCCACCGGCACCGACCCTGGGCTCGCGACACCTGTTCAATGAACAGCTGACTCCGGTCTGTTCCCGGCCCCTGCTGGAAGGCCCGGTGCCGCTGACGAGCCCCAGAGACCTGCAACAGCACCTGCTGCTGCACCCCTCCCATGATCAACGGGACTGGCAAACCTGGCTCAAGGCCGCTGGCACGCCCCTGGACACCCTGGGCAAGGGCCAGCACTTCGAGACCCTGGACCTGGCGATGTCCGTGGCCTCCCAGGGCACAGGCGTGGCGATTGGCGACTGGGCATTGATTGGCGATGACCTGAGTGCCGGGCGGCTGGTCATGCCCTTTGAATTGAAGGTGCCGACAGGGCAGGCGTATTACCTGGTGTACCCGGAGCGCCCGGGGCCTTCGCCGGCCCTGCAGGAACTGCTGGACTGGCTGGTGGAACAGGCCCGGCAGCGCTGAAATACCGGCAGACAGCGAAAAGCCCCGCGAGGGGCCTTCAACGCTTGCCGGAACAACCCGTTAGCCGCCTGCAACAGGCGGCTAACGGGTCAATCGGCCAGTGATCAGTAACCGACGGTGAAACGCTGACGGCTATGAGCCGGCTTTTCCACCTCGTCGAGCATGGCGATGGCGTAGTCGGCAAAAGTGATCCAGCTACGGCCCTCTGCGCTGACCAGCAGGTCGTCCTGGCCCAGGCGGAAGTGCCCGGTACGCTCACCCTCGACGAACTCCGCCGATGGCGAAAGGAAGGTCCAGTCCAGGTCCTGCTCCTTGCGCAGGGTCTCCAGGTACACCCCGCCGGCGCTGGCTTCGGCCTTGTATTCCTCCGGGAAGCCCGGGCTATCGATGACCTTGCTGCCACCCGGCAGCAACAGCGAACCGGCACCGCCTACCACCAGCAGGCGCTTGACCCCAGCCTTTTTCACCGGGTCGATGATGGCATTGGCAGCGATGCTGGAAAAATGCGCCGCGCTGATCACCACATCGTGACCGGCCACCGCCGCTTGCAGCGCGGCGCTGTCGGCCACATCCACATCGCGGCTGACCACGCCGGCACGCGAACCGATCTTCGCCGTGTTGCGGGCGATGGCGGTCACGCTGTGGCCGCGACGCAGGGCTTCTTCCAGCAGTTGGCTACCGGCACGGCCGGTGGCACCAATGATTGCGATCTTGCTCATGACATGTCTCCAGTTGGCTAAGAGAGTACAGAGGCATCCGCCCCCACAAGGGAGCGGGTCAAACCGTTTTCACCACTTCATTTCGCCCTTGGCGACCTTGGCGCTCAGCTCCAGGGAGCTGTCCTCGCCCAGGTCCGGGTAACGCTTTTTCATGGCCGCGATCAGCTCGGCGGAATCCTTGGCCTTGGCGGTTTCCTCGTCGAAGGCCTTGATGTAGTCCGCGGTGAAGTGCACCGGGGCCAGGGAACGCGCGCTGTCACCGAGGAAGTGCCCGGGGATCACGATCTTGGGTTGCAGGCTGTCGATGGTCTTGAGGGTAGCCAGCCAGTCCGCATGGGACTGCGGGGTCTGGGTGTCGGCCATCCACACGTGGATGTTTTCCGCGACCACCACGCCACCGACCACCGCCTTGATCGACGGGATCCACACAAAGCTGCGGTCCGGCTGCTTGCCGTCCAGGCCAATGACGTCGAGCTTCTGCCCTTCCAGGGTCAGGCTGTGGCCCTTGAGCACGCCCGGCACGATGGTCTTGGCCGGTACGTCAGCACCCATTTTCGGGCCCCAGAACGCCAGCTTGCCATCCACCGTGGCCTTGATGTGATCCACGGTCGGCTGCGAAGCCACCACCTTGGCGTCGGGGAAGGCGGCGGTCAGGGTGTCGAGGCCGAAGTAGTAGTCCGGGTCACCATGGCTGATGTAGATGGTGGTCAAGTGCTTGCCGCTGGCGCGGATCTTGTCCACCAGTTGCTGGGCCTGGGACTTGCCGAACTGGGCGTCCACCAGGATCGCGTCCTTCTTGCCGCTGACCAGCACCGAGGTCACCGGGAAGATTGCGTTGGCGCCCGGGTTGTAGACAT
Organism: Pseudomonas sp. JV245A; assembly: GCF_032424515.1. Taxonomy (NCBI): domain Bacteria; kingdom Pseudomonadati; phylum Pseudomonadota; class Gammaproteobacteria; order Pseudomonadales; family Pseudomonadaceae; genus Pseudomonas; species Pseudomonas sp. JV245A. The sequence goes on along the minus strand of NZ_VYKE01000007.1, from coordinate 21,099 downwards.
CCAGGCTCAGGGTCGGCTCGGCGGCCGCGGCATGGGCGGCAAAGCCCAGGGTGGCAGTGGCCAGCAGCAAGCGTTTGAGTGAAGTGAATCCGATCATGAGGGCAGCTCCGGCATCTGTTGGCTGGGTTGGGATGGACAGAGCTTAGTTGCCAGACTCGTTACAAAAAATGCGATGCTTGAACATAGTTTGTTTCTGAAAGCGGGCAAATCATGGATCGTCTCCAAGCAATGCGGGTCTTCGTCACCGTCGTCGACCTGGGCAGTCAGTCGGCCGCCGCCGATCACCTGGACCTGTCGCGTCCGGTGGTGTCACGTTATCTGGCGGAATTGGAGGACTGGGTCGGCGCCCGGCTGATGCACCGAACCACGCGCAAGCTCAGCCTGACCGCCGCCGGCGGTGAGATCCTGCCCCGCTGCCGGCAGATGCTGGAGCTGTCCAGCGACATGCAGGCCGCGGTCGGCGAGCCGGACGATGCACCCCGCGGCCTGCTGCGCATCAGCGTCAGTACCTCGTTCGGCCAGTCGCAACTGGCGGATGCCGTGGCCGACTACGTCAAGCGCTACCCGGGGGTCAGCATCGACCTGCAGATGCTCGATCGCACGGTAAACCTGGTGGATGAACGCATTGACCTGGCGATCCGTACCAGCAACGACCTGGACCCGAACCTGATCGCCCGGCGCCTGACGGTCTGCCGCTCGGTGATCTGCGCCTCGCCGGCCTATCTGCGAGAGCACCCCGCGCCCCAGCGGGTGGAGGAACTGAACCGGCACAACTGCCTGACCCACTCCTACTTCGGCAAGAGCCTGTGGCATTTCGAACAGGATGGCGAACAGGTATCGGTGCCGGTGCAGGGCAACATCAGCGCCAACGAGGCCAGCACGCTGCTGCGCACCACCATGGCCGGCGCCGGGATCGCCATGCTGCCCAGCTACCAGGCCGGTGAGTACATCAAGCGTGGAGAGCTGGTACGCCTGCTGCCCCACGCCGAACCGCGCACGATGAACATGTACGCGGTCTATGCCTCGCGCAAGCACATGCCGGCGACCTTGCGCAGCATGCTCGACTTCCTGGTCCTCAGGTTTCCCCAGCAACCGCTCTGGGACGAAGGTTTGTAGATAGATGCACGGCGCTGGCCAGGCTGCTCGATCCAACTGCTGAATACCCTGCCAAACAGGCCGGGCAAGCCCACGCAACTGACCTATGCTGATAACAGTACCCCTTTAAACCAAAGGGGTATGGGTTCAGAGGTCGTTGCCATGAACGTCAAGACAAGAAGGTACCTGGCCATCTTCATGACCTGCACCGTGACCCTGGCGCTATACGGTACTGCCGCTTATCGCGTGGAGCAGGCGCGCATGCAACCGCGCAACTACGCCAGTTGCAACCTGGAGCGCTGCATGCCCCACAACGCCACCTTGAACGCCCTCAGGTGAGCGTCAGCGAATCGGCGTCCCCGGCCTGATCGGCCTTCAGGCGGTCGCGAAATACCTTGGGCGAGATCCCCTCCCGGCGCCGGAACAGCCGGGTGAAGTTGGTGGGGTCGGAAAACCCCAGGTCCGCGGAAATCTCGTAGATGGTCATCCCGGTGTAGGTCAGCAGCCGCTTGGCTTCCAGTAGCTGGCGTTCGTGCATGATCTGCAGCGCGGGCTGCCCTGCCAGTTCACGGCAGGTGCCGTTGAGGTGCGACACGGAAATGCCCAGCTTGTGGGCCAGGTCCTCGACCTTCACATGCTCGCGGTAATGGGCTTCCACCAACTGGATGAAGCCATTGAAATACTCACGGGCCCGCTGGGGACGCCGGCTGGCACTGCTGCGCTGCAACGCCTGGCGCCCGACCCAGACCACAATCATGCTGACCAGCGCATGCATGAGCATTTCCCGGGCCGGCTGCTGCCCCTGGTACTCCTGCTGCAAGGCGGCGAACAAACCGTTCAGGTACGCCTCGTCTGCCCCCGTCGGATACCCCTCGGGCCTGGCCAGGGTATTTTGCCCCTGCCCCAGTTGGGTTTGCAGATGGCTTACCAGCGGCGCTGCCAGCGTCACCACATAACCTTCTATGTCTTCGGAAAACCGGAAGCCATGGACCGACAGCGGCGGCAGGACCTGGACCATCGATTTGTCCAGCAGGGTACGCTGGCCTTCGATCTCCAGTTCCGCCTGCCCACGGTATACAAACAGCAACTGGCAGAGGTCGGCATGCCGATGGGGCTTGATTTCCCAATGGTGCTCGCGGCTGCGCTGGCTGATGGGCTCGCAATGAAGCAGGTCCGGGGTAGGCCAGTCCAGGCTCTCGCCATAGAGCTTGAACACCGGAATCGACGCAAGGGCAGGCTTGTTCATCACTACAGTCCAGGCCTCAGTGTGACGGGCGACGGGGGCGCCAGCGGGCGAACCATCAGACAACCGCCAGGGCTCTTCGATAAACGAATACGCCCGGGCGAAATGCAAGCAACAGCAACATCAATGGACATTGACCGGGCCGGTGTTCAGAGCACCAGCCCAGTGCCGGGCACTATACAGAATGCGTCCCATTACCAGCTAATTCCCGCCGAATAATCTGCGTTTTCGTCTGACCGCCCAGGTCTTCACAGAGCATCGTTCCCATCAGTTAAGCCCAGATGAAAAATCCCCGGAGACTTCCTTGTATGGCTATCTAGTAGGCTCCTATCTAGTACACTGAAGCGCACTTCCACCGGCCTTGCTCCGCCGGGTCAATCTCTGCCCGCAGGTTCTTTCGTGACCCACTTCCAACAGCCCGTCTCGCCCAAACCGGCCATTCGCAGCGTGTTGATCGCCCTGATGCTCGCGATCTTTCTCGGCGCCCTGGACCAGACCATTGTCGCCGTCTCCATGCCGGCCATTTCCGCCCAGTTCAAGGACGTCGGCCTGCTGGCCTGGGTGATCTCCGGCTACATGGTGGCGATGACCGTGGCAGTGCCCATCTACGGCAAGCTCGGCGACCTCTACGGCCGCCGCCGCTTGATGCTGTTCGGCATGGGGCTGTTCACCCTGGCCTCGCTGTTCTGCGGCCTGGCACAGAACATGGAGCAACTGGTGCTGGCGCGGATTTTTCAGGGTATCGGCGCCGGCGGCATGATCTCCGTGAGCCAGGCCATCATTGGCGACATAGTTCCGCCTCGGGAGCGCGGTCGCTACCAGGGCTACTTCAGCAGCATGTACGCAGTGGCCAGCGTCGCCGGCCCGGTGCTGGGCGGCTACATGACCGAATTCCTTTCCTGGCGCTGGGTGTTCCTGATCAACCTGCCTCTGGGCCTGGGCGCCTGGTGGGTGGCGCATCGCACTCTGATCGGGCTGCCGGTGCCCCAGCGCAAGCCGATCATCGACTACCTCGGTACCGTGCTGATGATCATCGGCCTGACCGCCCTGCTGCTGGGTATCACCCAGGTAGGCCAGGGCTATTCCTGGCGCAGCGCCGAAGTGCTCGATCTGCTGGCCATCGCGGTCATCGTCCTGGCACTGTTCGTCTGGCATGAGCGCCGGGCCCGGGAACCCCTGCTGCCGATGCACCTGTTCACCAACCGCAACGCGCTGCTGTGCTGGTGCACGATCTTCTTCACCAGCTTCCAGGCCATTTCCCTGATCGTGCTGATGCCGCTGCGCCTCCAGAGCATCACCGGCGCCGGGGCCGACAGTGCCGCCCTGCACCTGCTGCCGCTGGCCATGGGCCTGCCAATGGGCGCCTATTGTGCCGGGCGCCTGACCTCGGTCACCGGGCGCTACAAGCCGATGATCCTCAGTGGCGCGCTGCTGATGCCGCTGTCGATCCTCGGCATGGCCCTGGTGCCGCCGCAGTCGGAGCTGCTCAGCGGCCTGTTCATGCTGCTCTGCGGGATCGCCGGCGGCATGCAGTTCCCCACCTCCCTGGTGGGCACGCAGAACTCGGTGGAGCAACGGGATATCGGCGTGGCCACCAGCACCACCAACCTGTTCCGCGCCCTCGGCGGGGCGGTGGGCGTGGCGCTGATGTCGGCGTTGCTGCTGGCCTTGCTCCAGGATTCCAGCCTGGCCCATCTCGGTGGCGCCGGGCTGATGGTTGAAGGGCACTCCGGCAATGCCCTGCTGGAAGGCCTGAACGCCGCCCCCGGCCCGGCGCGGGACGCCTTGCGAGCCGAGTTGCTGACGACCTTCAAGCATCTGTTGCTGGTCAGTGCCGGGGTATCCCTGCTGGGGCTGGCAGCGGCGATCGCCATGCCCAATCGCCTGCTGCGCGGTCGTGAAGACAAGGCGCGTTAACCCACCCCGAGCTCCTGTAGCCGCTTTGGTCGAAGCGCTCCAGCCTTTGCTGAAGCAGCCTGCGGCAGCGGCTGCAGGGCAGCATGATCAAGGGCTGTAGTAGCCCACCGCAACCAGCAGATTCCCTACTTTGCGCAGGTAGGCGTGCTTGTCCTCCACCTTGCCGGTCACCGGGTTCTTCCAGCGGTATTGGTATTCGCCCTGATCCTCGCGAGCCATGAGCGCCAGCATCGGCTCGCCCACCGGCTTGCCTTCGGGATCCCTGATCTTGGCGAAGTCGGTGTTGAGCAAACGCAGGTTGGTGCCATGGGCCAGGTAGCGCCGGCTGTCCATGTCCACCACGAACACGTACAGATCGTCTTCAAGAAAACCGCCCTGCAACTGGTTGATCGCCTTGAGCGTGCCGTTGCGGTCCGTGCTCAGGGCCGTGGCTGCCCTCTCCAGCAATGCCCTGGCCTGCTCGGCCGACGCCCGGGGCTGGTAGTAACCCACCGCCAGGATGCGTTCGCCGACCCGCTGGAAATACACATGCTTGCGCTCGATCTTGCCGTCGGCCCAGTTCTGCCAGCGGTACTCGGCCTGCTGGATGCCATTGCCCTCGGGCGTCTTCAACGCTTGCTTGAACGCCTTGCGCAGGTCCGGCCCCAGGACTTGCGACACATCACGGCCAATCAACGCCGACGAGGGACCGCCACTGGCCAGCATCACGCCTTGGGTATCCACCACGAACACATAGCGGTCGTGGTCGACGAACTCGCCCTGGCGGCTGAAGGCAGCGAATGCCTTGTCGCCCTGATCGTGGTAGTAGCCCAGGGCCTTTTCCAGCAGCGCCCGGGCCGCCGCGCCATCATCCACCGACGGCGCCGCCTGCAGCGGGCCCAAGCACAACAGCAGCAGCCAGCCCACCCAGGTATTTCCAAGCCACAGTCTCATCGCCCGCTCCTCGTTCGTGTTGGCGTTCGAAGAGCGTAGACGGCTGCAGGATATGCGGAAACATTCAGCACACGGGGGGTGAACCGACGCCTTCCCACGCCAGGCGTGGGAAGGCGGCCCCCATCAAGGGCGGGTGTTGATCTGCTGCTGCAGGTTCTGGATCTGGCTTTGCAGCGTGTTGATGTTGCGGGTCACCTGGCCGCGAAAGGCGTCGAACTCGGCAGTGCTGGCACCGTTTTGCGCAGCGGCGGGACGGTTGTCCTGCTGGCTCTTGAGCACGATCAGGTCCTGTTCCAGACGCTCGATGGCGGCGCTCGGATTGCCCTGTTTCTTCAGCGTGGCCAGGTCGGCGCCCAGGCTCTTGAGCTGGGCATCGACCTTGCCATTGTCGATCTGGGCGCTTTTCAGGCTCGCCAGTTCACCGCTCAAGGCTTTCACCTGAGCCTGCAACTGGCTGTTGGCTGCTTGCTGTTCGGCGGTCTGCGCGCTCATCTGCGCCAGGCGCTTGTCCAGATCGGTGGCCTGCCCCGCCACGCCCTGCTGCTGTCGGCTCTGGTCCTGCAGGCGGCTCTCCAGTTGCTTGATCTGCAGCTTCAGCGCTTCACTGTCCGTGGTGACATTGGTCTGGCTGGCCACCACCTTGCCGGAGATGTCCTGCAGGCGTCCGGCCGCTTCCTCACTGATCCTGGCGAAGCTTTCCTGGGTCGCCACCAATTGCTGTTCCATCAGCGAAATCTGCTGGAAGCTCCACCAGGCAAGGCCGATGAAGGCAAAGAACAAGGCGCCCACCAATGCCCAGAGCGGGCCGGTGCTGGGGCTCTTGACCTTGACTACCGGCGTGCCGCGCGAATGCACGGAGGTACGCTCGCGGGCAGCGCTGGTGGTGGGGAAGACATCGTCGTCGAGAGGATCGGCGCGCAGACTGGGAACGTCGTCGAAGTCATCGTTTGCATCGTTACGCATGGGGCAACCTTTGTGAAACGCGGTGGTGGCTGAGTGCGGCGAGTATAAACCGCTAATCCGCCCGGCCAATGGACCGGGCCGGGCAAACTCGGTTCAGTCTTTGGTTTCAGCTTATGTCCTGGGCTTTCCACCAGGCGCAGAACTCATCCAGGGCCGCCCACAGGCTGACCTTGGGCTCATAGCCGAGATAATGCCGGGCACGGCTGATATCCAGGGTGAAATTCTTGTTCATGACCTGCATTCCCAGGCGCGACAGAGTTGGCTCCGGTCGCCCCGGCCAGAGCTTGCAGAAACCTTCGTTGAGCGCCGCCACGCCATAGGCCAGGCCGAAGGAGCGATAACGGGTGACTTGCGGCACCTGCATCTGGCGCATCACATAATTGACCACATCCCACAAAGGCACCGGTGTGCCGTTGCTGATGTTGTAGGCCTTGCCCAAGGCCGAGCCGCTGGCGTGCAGGCTGCTGAACAACGCCTCGTTGAGGTTGTGCACACTGGTGAAATCGACCTTGTTCAGGCCGTTGCCGACAATGGCCAGGCGGCCCTTGCGCTGCATCTTCAACAGCCGCGGGAAGATGCTCATGTCGCCGGCGCCGGTGACGAAGCGCGGGCGCAGGGCAAGCACTTCAAGGCCGAACTCCTGGGCGCCGAAGACCTTTTGCTCGGCCAGGTACTTGGTGGCCGCATAAGGATGCCGGAAGCGCTTGGGCACTTGTTCCTCGGTCAACCCCAGGTGATCCCGGCCGTCGAAGTAGATCGAGGGCGAAGACAGGTGCACCAGCCGCTGCACCCGCTGCTTGAGGCAGGCTTCGACCACGTTCTCGGTGACCAGCACATTGCCCTGGTGGAAGTCCTGGTAGCGCCCCCACAAGCCCACGGCACCGGCGCAATGCACCACGCTGTCGACGTCGCGGCACAGCTCGCGCACCAGATCGGCATCGCTCAGGTCACCCTGGACGAACTCAGCGCCACGGCGCACCAGATGCTCCACGGCTTCGGCGCGACGGCCATTGACCCGCACCTCCAGGCCCTGCTCAAGGGCAAAGCGGGCGAAGCGCCCGCCGATGAAGCCGCTTGCGCCGGTAACCAGAATCTTCATGAAATATTCCTAAGAAAGCAGTGACGAGCTACGAGCTACAAGCTGCAAGTTAAAAATCAGTGCGCAAGCTGTCTACTTGCAGCTTGTCGCTTGACGCTGACGGCTGCTCCCAGGGCACCAGCCATTGTGCCGACAAACGTGCCAGGTGCTCGGTGAGCAGCCCCAGCAATTGGCCGCCGTTGCGCCAATGATGCCAGTACAGCGGCACATCGATGGGTTTATCCGGCAACAGTTCCAACAGCAGGCCCCGCTCGAGCTGCTCGCGGACCTGCAACTCGGGCACCAGCCCCCAGCCCAGGCCGGCCTCGGTCAGGCGAATGAAGCCCTCGGAAGACGGGCACAGATGATGCTCGAAAGCACCGTCCACGCCCAGGGAAGCCAGGTAGCGATGCTGCAGGAAATCGTCGGGGCCAAACACCAGCGCCGGTGTGCGCGGCAACTGCTCGGCACGCACGCCCTGGGGAAAATGCCGGGCGATGAATTCCGGGCTGGCCATGGCCCGGTAGCGCATGGCCCCCAGCAGCAGGCTGCGGGCCCCGGCCACCGGGCGCTCGCTGGCACAGACGCAGGCCGCCACTTCCCCGGCGCGCATGCGCTTGAGGCCGACGGTCTGGTCTTCCACCACCAGGTCCAGGAGCAGATGGTGCTCGGCGCAAAAATCGCCCACTGCGCCAGCCCACCAGGTGGCCAGGCTGTCGGCGTTGAGGGCGATGCGCAAGCGCTCCGGCAGGCCCTCCTCGTCCAGCGCCGGCACCAGGCTTTGCAGGTCGCGCTCCAGCAGGCGCACCTGCTGCACATGGTTGAGCAGGCGCCGGCCGATTTCCGTCGGCGCCGGCGGCGTCACCCGCACCAGCACTGGCTGGCCGACCCGGGCCTCCAGCAGTTTGATCCGCTGGGAAATCGCCGACTGTGACAAACCCAGCACCTGGGCCGCCCGCTCGAACCCTGCCTGCTCGATCACTGCGGCCAAGGCCGAGAGCAACTTGTAGTCGAACATCAGTTTTCCTAATGAGAGATCAGCAATATTGGTTTTTCTTATACAACCTGGGCCGGGAAAATAGCCAGCGTAAAGCCTCAGCAATGCCTCTTCGTTCAAGGATTCCGTTCATGGCCGGTGAAACCTCCCTCGCAACCCTGCTGCGCAGCATGAGCCCGCAGCTCAATGACGGCGAGTACGTGTTCTGCTCCCTCTCCGACCGCAGCCTGCTGCAGGACTGCGAAGTGCTGGGCAGTTTTCGCGAGCGCGAAGGCCTGACCGTGATTCTCCCGCGCCAGCAGGCCGAGCGCCTGGGCCTGGGCTTCGACTATGTAGCCGCCTGGATCACCCTCAACGTGCATTCGGCGCTCGAAGCCGTGGGCCTGACCGCTGCCTTCGCCGGGGCCCTGGGCAAGGCCGGGATCAGTTGCAACGTGATCGCCGGCTACTACCACGACCACCTGTTTGTCGGCCAGGCGGATGCCGGGCGGGCCATGCAGGTATTGCAACAACTGGCCGCCGGCGAGGAGCAATAGCCATGTGGCAAAGCTATGTGAATGGTCTGTTGGTGGCCTTCGGCCTGATCATGGCCATCGGTACTCAGAACGCTTTCGTCCTGGCCCAGAGCCTGCGCCGCGAGCACCACCTGCCGGTGGCGGCACTGTGCGTCACCTGTGATGCGCTACTGGTGGCGGCCGGCGTGTTCGGCCTGGCCACCGTGCTCACCCAGAGCCCGATGCTGCTGGCGGTGGCACGCTGGGGCGGCGCGGCATTCCTGATCTGGTATGGCGCCCAGGCATTGCGCCGGGCCTGCTCGAAACAGAGCCTGCAGCAGGGCGAAGGACAGACCGTGCGTTCGCTGCGGGCGGTGATGCTCAGCGCCCTGGCGGTGACCCTGCTCAACCCCCACGTGTACCTGGACACGGTGCTGCTGATCGGCTCGCTGGGGGCCCAGCAGACCGAACCGGGCGCCTATGTGGTGGGGGCCGCGAGCGCTTCGCTGCTGTGGTTCTTCACCCTGGCGCTAGGCGCCGCCTGGCTGGCTCCGTGGCTGGCGCGCCCGAGCACCTGGAGGATACTCGACCTGCTGGTGGCGGTGATGATGTTCAGCGTCGCCCTGCAGTTGATCAGCGCCGCGTGACTTATTCCAAAAGGCTCTGGAACCTCTATCCCACACAGTTGTTGCGTGGTTAAGCCGCACCCCCGGTGCTATGATCCGAACCCTGCGCCGCAAAGAGTACAAACTCCCCGGCGCTTGTCTGGCCGCCCGTGATCGGCCTTGCGCTCACCGCAACTGACCTGATTAGGAGAATCATCATGGCTTTCGAATTGCCGCCGCTGCCCTATGCACACGACGCTCTGCAGCCGCACATTTCCAAGGAAACCCTGGAATACCACCACGACAAGCACCACAACACCTACGTCGTGAACCTGAACAACCTGGTGCCAGGCACCGAGTTCGAAGGCAAGACTCTGGAAGAGATCGTCAAAACCTCTTCGGGCGGCATCTTCAACAACGCAGCCCAGGTCTGGAACCACACTTTCTACTGGAACTGCCTGGCGCCAAACGCCGGCGGCCAACCTACCGGCGCCCTGGCTGAAGCCATCAACGCTGCGTTCGGTTCGTTCGACAAGTTCAAAGAAGAATTCACCAAGACTTCGGTTGGCACCTTCGGTTCCGGCTGGGGCTGGCTGGTGAAAAAGGCTGACGGTTCCCTGGCCCTGGCCAGCACCATCGGCGCCGGCAACCCGCTGACCAGCGGCGACACCCCGCTGCTGACCTGCGACGTCTGGGAACACGCCTACTACATCGACTACCGCAACGTTCGTCCAAAATACGTCGAAGCGTTCTGGAACCTGGTCAACTGGAAATTCGTGGCTGAGCAGTTCGAAGGCAAGAACTTCGTCGCTTAAGTCCGTTTGCAGTGTAAAAAACCCGGCCTGGCCGGGTTTTTTTTGCCTGTGGCAAAGCCGGGATCTTGTCCCGCCCACCTGAAGCGCTAAGATTCATGGCAGGTAAAAAACAACGCCACCCCTCAAGTTGCAAGGCGTCGCTACCGACACACTATCCACAGCACGAGCAATCCTGATTCTGATCACCCGGGCCTGGCCCGCAGACATCCTGTTCTCGGCACTAATGTCACTTTGACGGCCATCACGGGATTGCCAATACTCATGGCAACTTGACGCTACACGCACGGAACAAGGAATAGCCCTTTGAAGCTGGAACTCAAAAACAGCTTGTCGGTGAAGTTGCTCCGGGTTGTGCTGCTGTCGGCACTCATAGTGGGCGTGGTCCTGAGCTGCGCCCAGATCGTCTTCGATGCCTACAAGACTCGGCAGGCGGTAGCTAGCGATGCCCAGCGCATTCTCGACATGTTTCGCGACCCATCGACACAGGCGGTCTACAGCCTGGACCGGGAAATGGGCATGCAAGTCATTGAAGGCCTGTTCCAGGATGACGCTGTGCGCATGGCCTCCATTGGCCACCCGAACGAGACCATGCTCGCGGAGAAATCCCGCGACCTGCAGAAATCCTCCAGCCGCTGGCTGACCGACCTGATCCTCGGTCAGGAACGCACCTTCACTACGCAATTGGTGGGCCGTGGCCCCTACAGCGAATATTACGGCGACCTGAGCATCACCCTCGACACCGCCACTTATGGCCAGGGCTTCATCGTCAGTTCGGTGATCATCTTCATTTCCGGAGTCCTGCGGGCCCTGGCCATGGGCCTGGTGCTGTACCTGGTCTATCACTGGCTGCTGACCAAGCCGCTGTCGCTAATCATCGAGCACCTGACCACCATCAACCCCGACCGCCCCAGCGAACACCAGTTGCCCCTGCTCAAGGGCCACGAGAAGAACGAGCTGGGGATCTGGATCAATACCGCCAACCAGTTGCTGGCCTCCATCGAGCGCAACACCCACTTGCGTCACGAGGCGGAAAACAGCCTGTTGCGCATGGCCCAGTACGACTTCCTCACCGGCTTGCCAAACCGCCAGCAGTTGCAACAGCAACTGGACAAGATCCTGGTGGACGCCGGGCGCCTGCAACGCCGGGTGGCGGTGCTCTGTGTCGGCCTGGATGATTTCAAGGGCATCAACGAACAGTTCAGCTACCAGACCGGCGACCAACTGTTGCTGGCCCTGGCCGACCGCCTGCGCGGCCACAGCGGCCGGCTTGGCGCCCTGGCGCGCCTGGGGGGCGATCAGTTCGCCCTGGTCCAGGCCGATATCGAACAGCCTTACGAAGCTGCGGAACTGGCCCAGAGCATCCTCGATGACCTGGAGGCCACCTTCGCCCTGGATCACCAGGAAATCCGCCTGCGTGCCACCATCGGTATCACCCTGTTCCCGGAAGACGGCGACAGCACGGAAAAGCTCCTGCAAAAAGCCGAACAGACCATGACCCTGGCCAAGACCCGGTCACGCAATCGGTATCAGTTCTATATCGCCAGCGTCGACAGCGAGATGCGTCGCCGCCGCGAGCTGGAAAAAGACCTGCGCGAGGCCCTGGCCCGGGATCAGTTCTTCCTCGTCTACCAACCGCAGATCAGCTATCGCGACCACCGTGTGGTGGGCGTCGAAGCGCTGATCCGCTGGCAGCACCCCGAGCATGGCCTGGTGCCGCCAGACCTGTTCATCCCCCTGGCGGAACAGAACGGCACCATCATCGCCATCGGCGAATGGGTGCTGGACCAGGCCTGTCGCCAGCTGCGGGAATGGCACGACATGGGCTTCAGCGACCTGCGCATGGCGGTCAACCTGTCCACCGTGCAACTGCACCACGCCGAGTTGCCACGGGTGGTCAACAATCTGTTGCAGATCTACCGCCTGCCGCCCCGCAGCCTGGAGCTGGAAGTCACCGAAACCGGCCTGATGGAAGACATCAGCACCGCCGCCCAGCACCTGCTGAGCCTGCGTCGCTCCGGCGCCCTGATTGCCATCGACGACTTCGGCACTGGCTATTCGTCCCTGAGCTACCTCAAGAGCCTGCCCCTGGACAAGATCAAGATCGACAAGAGCTTCGTCCAGGACCTGCTGGACGACGACGACGATGCCACCATCGTGCGCGCGATCATCCAGCTGGGTAAGAGCCTGGGCATGCAGGTGATCGCCGAGGGCGTGGAAACTGCCGAGCAGGAGGCCTACATCATCTCCGAAGGCTGCCACGAAGGTCAGGGCTACCACTACAGCAAACCCCTGCCCGCCCGGGAGCTGGGGGCCTACCTGAAACAGGCCCAGCGCAGCAATGCGGCAATCCTCTGAGCCAGGCACGGCGCTGGCGAACCTGACCCAGCGCAATCCCCTGTTGAATAAGAAATATTTCCAGGCACAACCCTTTACACATAATGCAAATCTTTCGCATTATGTCGCAGCTTTTGCGCGCCCCCGCGCCGTCCACTCCCCTCTCGAAGCAGGATGTTCGCCATGATTCGTATGCCTCTGGCTACCGCCAGTCTGTTGGCCATCGCAATTTCCCTCGCCGGCTGCGGCGAAGGCAAAGACGACAAGGCTGCCGCCCAAGCGCCGACCCCGGCCACCAGCACTGCCACCCCAGCGGCCGATGCAGCCGGCAAGGTCGACGAAGCGGCTGCCAAGGCCGTGGTCGCGCATTACGCCGACATGGTCTTCGCCGTATACAGCGACTCCGAATCCACCGCGAAAACCCTGCAGACCGCCATCGATGCCTTCCTCGCCAAGCCCAACGACGACACCCTGAAAGCCGCCAAGGCTGCCTGGGTCGCCGCTCGCGTGCCTTACCTGCAGAGCGAAGTGTTCCGCTTCGGCAACACCATCATCGATGACTGGGAAGGTCAGGTGAACGCCTGGCCCCTGGACGAAGGCCTGATCGACTACGTCGACAAGAGCTACGAGCACGCACTGGGCAACCCGGGTGCCACCGCCAACATCATCGCCAACACCGAGATCCAGGTCGGCGAAGACAAGGTCGACGTAAAAGACATCACCCCGGAAAAACTCGCCAGCCTGAACGAGCTGGGCGGTGCCGAGGCCAACGTCGCCACCGGCTACCACGCCATCGAATTCCTGCTCTGGGGCCAGGACCTCAACGGTACCGGCCCTGGCGCCGGCGCCCGCCCTGCTTCGGACTACCTGGAAGGTGCCGGCGCCACCGGCGGCCACAACGACCGTCGTCGTGCCTACCTGAAGGCCGTGACCCAACTGCTGGTCAACGACCTGGAAGAAATGGTCGGCAACTGGAAGCCGGACGTGGCCGACAACTACCGCGCCACCCTGGAAGCCGAGCCGGCCGAGACCGGCCTGCGCAAGATGCTGTTCGGCATGGGCAGCCTGTCCCTGGGTGAACTGGCTGGCGAGCGGATGAAGGTTTCCCTGGAAGCCAACTCCCCTGAAGACGAGCAGGACTGCTTCAGCGACAACACCCACAACTCGCACTTCTACGACGCCAAGGGCATCCGCAACGTCTACCTGGGCGAGTACACCCGTACCGACGGCACCAAGATGAGCGGCGCCAGCCTGTCGTCCCTGGTGGCCAAGGCCGACCCGGCCGCCGACGCGGCCCTGAAAGCCGACCTGGCGGCCACCGAAGCCAAGATCCAGGTCATGGTCGACCACGCCAACAAGGGCGAGCACTACGACCAGCTGATTGCGGCGGGCAACGAGTCCGGCAACCAGATCGTGCGTGACGCCATCGCCGCCCTGGTCAAGCAGACCGGCTCGATCGAGCAGGCCGCCGGCAAGCTGGGCATCAGCGACCTGAACCCGGACAACGCCGATCACGAATTCTGATCAGCATTGCGCCAGGCAGAAAGGCGACCCTCGGGTCGCCTTTTTTGTGCCCGCCGCAGCCGTTTGCACAACCTGCAACATCGTTGCCTGCGCCCCGTCCAGCTTGTCCTGGGTCAAACCAAACGATAATTCCTCTTATTCAATCCAGGCCGCCCTGTTAGACTTTGCGCCCTTGTTTTGCTCGTCTTGCAGGATGTCCGATGCCCTCGTTGCCGCTTCGCTGGTCCGCTCTGTTCATGGCCCTGAGCCTGAGTGCCTGCGATGACGCGCCGCGCTTTACCCAGGCCGAACCTGGAGAAGCCCGGGCAGGCGGCGCGACCACGGTCAACAAGAGCGATCGCAATGCCTTCTCCCTGCCGTCGGCCAACCTGCCACCCACCCGGCGCCTGGACTTCAGCGTCGGCAACAGTTTCTTCCGCAGCCCCTGGGTCATCGCCCCCTCCACCACCACCGCCCGCGACGGCCTCGGCCCGTTGTTCAACACCAACGCCTGCCAGAACTGCCACGTCAAGGACGGGCGCGGCCATCCCCCGGCGCCGGATGCGCTGAACGCGGTGTCAATGCTGGTGCGCCTGTCGATCCCCGACGATCCGGCCTTTGCCAGGCTCATCGAACAGGCAGGCATCGTTCCGGAGCCGGTGTACGGCGGCCAGCTGCAGGACATGGCCATTCCCGGGGTCGCTCCGGAAGGCCGGGTACGGGTGGACTACGATCCCCTGCCGGTACGCTTCCAGGACGGCACCCAAGTGGAGCTGCGCAAACCCAAGCTGCAGATCACCGACCTGGGCTACGGGCCTATGCACCCGGACACGCGTTTTTCCGCCCGGGTGGCGCCACCGATGATCGGCCTGGGGCTGCTGGAAGCCATTCCCGAAGAGGCGATCCTGGCCAATGCCAGGCCGGCGAATAAAAATGCCATCGCCGGCCGGCCCAACTGGGTCTGGGATGACGCCCTGCAAAAGACCGTACTCGGGCGTTTTGGCTGGAAAGCCGGGCAACCCAACCTCAATCAACAAAATGTTCACGCGTTTTCTGGTGATATGGGCCTGACCACCCGCCTGAGACCCTTCGATGACTGCACCGACGCGCAAACCGCCTGCAAGCAGGCCCCCAATGGCAACGGCCCGGATGGCGAGCCGGAGGTCAGCGACAACATCCTGCGCCTGGTGCTGTTCTATACCCGCAACTTGGCGGTGCCGGCACGTCGCGATGTCGACTCGTCCCAGGTCCTGGCCGGCAAGAACCTGTTCTTCCAGGCCGGCTGCCAATCCTGCCATACCCCAAGTTTCACCACCGCGGCCAACGCCGCCGAACCCGAGCTGGCCAACCAGGTGATACGCCCCTACAGCGACCTGCTGCTGCATGACATGGGCGAAGGCCTGGCGGACCACCGCACAGAGTTCAAGGCCAGTGGCCGCGACTGGCGCACCGCGCCGCTATGGGGCATCGGCCTTACCAAAACCGTCAGCGGCCACACCCAGTTCCTGCATGACGGCCGCGCCCGCAACCTGATGGAGGCGGTGCTCTGGCACGGCGGCGAAGCCGAAGGCGCGAAACAACAGGTCTTGACCTTCAATGCCCAGCAGCGCGCCGCGTTGCTGGCATTCCTGAATTCTCTATAACGCTCGACTCACACGTTTTCTCCACAATAAAGGGAGCCCGAACATGTTCCGCCCCAAACTGCTGTTCACCAGCCTTGCCGCACTCGCCCTGGGCGCCTGCTCGCCCCAGGACCCACAAGCCGTGACCTCGGCGGCCATCGCCAAGCAGGTCATCCTGCCGACCTACAGTCGCTGGGTCGACGCCGACCGCCAGTTGGCCATCAGTGCCCTGGCCTTCTGTGAAGGCAAGGAAAGCCTGGACACCGCCCGGGCCGACTTCCTCCATGCGCAAAAAGCCTGGGCCGAGCTCCAGCCGTTGCTGATCGGCCCACTGGCCGAGGGCAACCGCTCCTGGCAGGTCCAGTTCTGGCCGGACAAGAAGAACCTGGTGGGCCGTCAGGTGGAGCAACTGGTCACCGCCAACCCGCAGATCGATGCCGCCGCCCTGGCCAAGTCCAGCGTCGTGGTGCAGGGGCTGTCGGCCTACGAATACATCCTCTTCGACAGCAAGATCGACATGGCAGACAGCGCGCAGAAAGCCCGCTACTGCCCGCTGCTGACTGCCATTGGTGAGCGCCAGAAACAACTGGCCGAAGAAATCCTGTCGAGCTGGAACACCAACGACGGCATGCTCGCGCAGATGAGCAAGTTCCCCAACCAGCGGTACGCCGATTCCCACGAGGCCATCGCCGACCTGCTGCGGGTCCAGGTCACGGCTCTGGATACCCTGAAGAAGAAGCTCGGCACGCCGATGGGCCGCCAGACCAAGGGCATCCCGCAGCCGTTCCAGGCCGATGCCTGGCGCAGTCAGTCGTCCCTGCAGGGCCTGGAAGCCAGCCTCAGCGCTGCCCAGACAGTCTGGGCCGGGGTCGACAACAAGGGCTTGCGCGGCCTGTTGCCTGCCGATCAGAAGCCTCTGGCCGACAAGATCGACGCCGCCTACGCCGCCTCGCTGAAACTCTTCGCCAGCACCCAGCGCTCGCTGACCGAAATGCTCAGCGACGACGCTGGCCGCCAGCAACTCAACGACCTGTATGACAGCCTCAACGTGGTCCACCGCCTGCATGAAGGCGAATTGGCCAAGGCGCTGGGGATCCAACTGGGCTTCAACGCCAACGACGGTGACTGATGATGCTGCGACGTCAGGCTTTGGCGCTGGGCAGCCTGCTGCTCAGTGCGGTGACCTTGGGCGGCTGGACGCTGTTCAAGCAAAAGGGCAAGCAGCCCCTGCTGCTTTCGGCCAGGGACGATGGTGACGGCAAGCATTACGCCGTCGGTTATCAACTGGACGGTAAACAGGTGTTTGCCACCCAGGTCGGCCAACGTTGCCATGACATCATCAACCACCCGCAACTGCCCATCGCCCTGTTCGTGGCGCGGCGCCCGGGCACCGAAAGCTACCTGATCGACCTGCGCAACGGCGCGCTCCTGCAGACCCTGACCGCGCAACCGGACCGGCATTTCTACGGACATGCGGTGATCCACAAGAGCGGCGAATGGCTGTACGCCACCGAGAACGATACCCGGGACCCGGGCCGGGGCCTGCTGGGTGTCTACCGCTTCGAGGGTGAGCGCCTGGTGCACAACGGCGAGCTGTCCACCCATGGCATCGGCCCCCACCAGGTGTCATGGATGCCCGACGGGGAAACCCTGGTGGTGGCCAACGGCGGTATCCGTACCGAAGCCGAAAGCCGGGTGGAGATGAACCTCGACGCCATGGAACCGAGCCTGGTCCTGATGCAGCGCGATGGCACGCTGCTGAGCAAGGAAACCCTGGCCCAGCAGATGAACAGCGTGCGCCACATGGGCATTGCCGGCGACGGCACCATAGTCACCGGCCAGCAGTTCATGGGCGCCGCCCACGAATCCTCGGAACTGTTGGCGATCAAGCGTCCCGGCCAGCCTTTCGCCCCCTTCCCGGTAGCCCAGGAACAATTGCAGGCCATGGGGCACTACACCGCCAGCGTGGCAGTGCACAGCGACCTGCGGCTGGTGGCCCTGACCGCTCCCCGGGGCAACCGCTTCTTTATCTGGGACCTGGACAGCGGTGCCGTGCGGGTCGACGCCCCGCTGCCCGATTGCGCCGGTGTCGGAGCGGTAGCCGATGGCTTCGTGGTGACCTCGGGACAAGGTCGCTGCCGCTTCTACGACTGCCGCCAGACGCAGATCGTGGCCAAGCCCCTGGACCTTCCAGCGGGCCTGTGGGACAACCACCTGCATCTGATCTGATCATTTCCGGGCAAACAAAAGGCCTCGCATTGCGAGGCCTTTTTCTAGGGGCTGAACAAGCTTCAACTCTGGGGTTTCAATCCTTGAGCCATGCCGAACATGAACAGCAACAGATCATGATCGGGCTTGACCGCCACAGAGGCTTTGGCCACCCGCGGCAACGGGCAATGGGCGTCTCCCTGGGCGCTCAGGACCTGCGTGCGCGGCTGCTCCCAGGCAGCTACGGCCAAAGAAGCGACTGCCAAGGCTCCTGCCAGGAACAAACCTCGTGCAATTTCTAGCTTCATCGCTATAAACCTTTGATGGGGCTGCCAAACACCGTCTTGTAAAAGTAGTAGAGCTTTTGCCAGTCCGCGTCATTCCACGACGAATGGCGACGCAGTTGCTTGAGGTCATGGGCCGCAGCCCGGCGGCTGCTCAAGCGCTGGCGGCATTTCTCGAAATCCAGCAGTGCGACTCGCACCTGAGCCTGCTCGCCCTCGCCGTCCACCCGTACGAAAACGTGCTTGGCGTACAGGCAACCATGTTGCCAGCGCCCCTTGTGCATGCGCGCCAGGGTCGCAGCCACCGCCTGCAACAAACGATCATGAAAGGCTTCACCATGGCGCTCGCGCCCACCGGCGGCATACCAGTTGTCGACCTCCATGAAGCCCTCCAGCGCTGCGGTGACCAGCAACGCCTGCCATTGTCGCTCCGGGCCACGCCGGGCCCCGCAGAACACCAGTTCCGGGACCTCTACGTCCAGCAGGCGCAGGCCTTGCAGAGCCTCGCGCTCACGCAGGACCGTCGGTCGCCCGAAAGGGTGCAACCAACTGCGATGAATGTGCCCGATCTGCCGCTTGGCATAGAGCAGGCCGCCGCTACTGCTTTGAATGCGTTGGACGCCGCTCTCGCCGCCTCGACGCTGATTGGGTTCCTCGACCCATTCACCTTGTTTGTTCCAGAAGTATTCGAAGCAATCTGTGGGCGCGGCATCCAGTTCCGAAGCACATTCAACAGCCATCCTCTTACCTCTTGCGTAATACGTAGACCCGCCACATGGCGTAGAGCGGAAAGAAGTCCAGGTGCTCCTGGACACGAAAGCCGGCTTGCCTGAATTCTTCTTCGACCGTGGCCGCCGGTAACACAAAACGATTCTGGTAACCCTCCTGCCCAACTTCAGCCTGGCGCTTGCGCTCCATGCGCTTGCGTTTCCAGGCCTTGAAGTTACCATCGACCCACAACGAGATGATCACGCTGTCACGGCTGACCCGCTGAAACTCCCGTAGCAGCGCCATGCGGTGCTCCGCCTGGCCTATGTGGTGCAATAAACGCATGGAGAAAATGCAGTCCACGGCGTTGTCTGGCAAATCAATGGCAAACGCAGAGGTCTGCAAGGGCCGTACCCGTTTTACCACGTCGGCCGGTTGGGCCACCGTGGCGGTACTCAGCATAGCCGCTGAATTGTCAGCGCCAATGATCACTCGATTGGTTTTTTCTGCCAGCAGCGGCCAGAAACGACCGGCACCGCAGGGCAGGTCCAGTACCAGCCCGGGCTCTCCCGCCAGGGCCAGCGCAGTACGGGCCAATTGTTCGTCACGCTTGTGGGACAACTGCCGCGCCAGACCATCCTGGTGCTTGAGCAGGTATTCCTGGGCGTGTTGGGCATCGTATTTTTCGGAAAATTCCAGCTTGATCGGCGTAGCCATCATC
Organism: Pseudomonas sp. JV245A; assembly: GCF_032424515.1. Lineage (NCBI taxonomy): Bacteria > Pseudomonadati > Pseudomonadota > Gammaproteobacteria > Pseudomonadales > Pseudomonadaceae > Pseudomonas > Pseudomonas sp. JV245A. The sequence goes on along the minus strand of NZ_VYKE01000007.1, from coordinate 1,579 downwards.
AAAGTCTCCTGCAACTGATGGCGCCACCTTAAGCAGCGACGTGTCAGCGACAGGTCATCCCTTTGTGAAAACTTCGTACCGTCCAACGAGGAAATATTTCAGGGTTTTACAGGCTGAGGACAGTGGCCTGGGGCCACTTAAGAGGAAAAAACGACAAGTGACCGGCCCCGTAAAACAGGGCCGGGAAAGAACAATCAGGCCTTGGCCGAGTTCAGCTGAACGAAAAAACGACAGCCATTGGGCGTCATGGTAGTGAGGCTGACAGTCCAGCCCTGGTTCTCGCAGATCCGCTGCACCAGGGACAGCCCCAGCCCCAGGCCTTCCCCACGCTTTTCATCGCCCCGCACAAACGGCTGGAACATTGCCTCGCGCTTCTCCTCGGGAATGCCCACGCCGCTGTCCTCCACCACGAATCCATCGGGCACCAGGCTCAGGCGGATGAAACCCTGTTCGGTGTAGTGCAAGGCGTTGCGCAGCAGGTTGCCCATCACCGCATGCAGGAAGGTGGCGTTGTAGCGATTGTCACCTGGGGTTCCGGGCTCGAAGATCAGCTCGAGCCCCTTGGCCTCGATGGCTTCGCGCCAGATACCGGTCAAGTCACTGGCCGCCTGGCTCAGGCTCAGCTGCGGCGACATGCTGGCATCTTCACGCTGTGCTCGGGCCAGCATCAGGAAAGTCTGCACCAGCTCGCGCATCTCGTCGCAAGCGCGAGCGATGCGTTCGACCTGGGCTCGCCCACGGGGGTCCAGCCGTGGATTCTCCAGCAGCAGCTCGCAGGAAGTGGCCAGAACCATCAATGGCGTGCGCAGTTCGTGACTGACGTCGCTGGTGAACAGCCGCTCGCGGCTCAAGGCCTGGCGCAAGCGGCCCAGGGTTGCATCGAAGGCAATGGCCAGCTCTCCCACCTCGTCCGCCGCGTAGTCCGGCGCCAGGGGCGGAGCCAGGCCCAGCAGTTGATCCCGGTGGCGCACCTGCCGGGCAAGACGCACCACCGGCGCCATCACTCGGCGAGCCAGGACCCAGCCGAGAAACACCGCCAGCGCCAGGCTCAGGACAAAACCTACCAGCACCACGGCGAACAGCACCCGCTCGCGCTCTTCGAAATCGCTCTGGTCCTGCAGCAGCACATAGCGCCGACCGTCCACCACCTCGACCATGGCGTGATAGGACAACTCCTCGCGGAACACCTCGTGGAAACCCGGATCCAGATGGCGCAAATCCTTGGGCAGCTCGAAGTCGCCGCGCCCGCCACTGTAGTAGAACAACTGGTCGGGCTCGGGACGGTGGCTCCAGTCGCCGACGTTATCCATCAGCAACAGGCGTTGCAGGTCACCGCCCAGGCCTGCGGAGATGAGCTTCTCCTCCACCAGGTGCACCGTCGCCACGATGCCCATGGCGAACGCCCCCGCCACCAGTGCGCTCATCAACGCAAAGGCGATGATGATGCGCTGGGCAAGGCTCTGCTTAAACTCCATCTCGGCCCTCGGCCAGGCGGTACCCGACACCGTGCACGGTGTGCAGCAGCGGCTTGGCGAACGGCTTGTCGATCACCTGGCGCAATTGGTGAACGTGGCTGCGC
>NZ_VYKE01000698.1:0-200 GCF_032424515.1 Pseudomonas sp. JV245A | reverse complement strand
GGCTGTGCATGGCCAGCGGGCCGTGGGACACCGCCACGCCTTTGGGCAGCCCGGTGGAGCCGGAGGTGTAGATCACATAGGCGAGGTTTTCCTCGGCCAGATCCACCTGCGGGGCACTGGCGGGGTAGCCGGCAAAATCTGCGGCCCGTTCCACCAACAAGGTCGGCAGGCCATCGGGGATCGGCAAGCGATCCAGCAGA
>NZ_VYKE01000697.1:0-201 GCF_032424515.1 Pseudomonas sp. JV245A | reverse complement strand
ACAGCCCCCTGGGCCTGGAGATCCGCCTGGTGCGCCAGACGCCCCAGGGCGAAGAGCGCTACCGGCAAGTGCTGGGGCCGTTGCAATAACCCTCTCCCGTAGGAGCCGGCTTGCCGGCGAACCGCGTAGCGGCCAGGCCCTGAGAATTCGGCAAATAGCGCCGGCCCCTTCGCTGGCAAGCCAGCTCCTACAGGGGGCTGT
>NZ_VYKE01000696.1:0-201 GCF_032424515.1 Pseudomonas sp. JV245A | reverse complement strand
CAGCGGCTCTCGCATAATCCGCAGTGCAGGTAACGCAGGCCGGCGCGCTTGCCGCTGAGGATCACGCTGGCCACCGGCGCGCTGCAGCACACCGGGCAATGCTGGCGCTGTTCTCCCACCTGGGCCTGGGCAGTCACCGGCAGGGCGCTGGCCAGTTGGCTGAAATACAGGCTCAGGGCCGCCCAGAAAAACAGCGCCTGG
>NZ_VYKE01000695.1:0-203 GCF_032424515.1 Pseudomonas sp. JV245A | reverse complement strand
TCGGGGCAGAGGGCGATGGCGCTGAAATTAAGGGGTTTGTGGTTTAATGCCGAGCACCATTTAGGCCGCTTTTGACTGGACCACTATGAGCCGTGGAAAACACCCCGTGCCCCTCGACCTGCCGCTGCCCCAGCACTGCGATGAAGCCCCGGGCAAACAGGACAGCGCCTACAGTGCCCTGCGCCAGGCGATCCTGGAAAAAC
>NZ_VYKE01000694.1:0-203 GCF_032424515.1 Pseudomonas sp. JV245A | reverse complement strand
AGCCGGGCGCTGCCGGCATCGTGGTCGATCTCCAGGCCGGCCAGGGTCAGGCCCTGCCCTTGCCAGTCGGCCAGCAGTTGCTGCACCTGCTGGAGGATGTCGTCCTGGTTCAGGGACGGCAGTTGGCCATCCAGGCGCACCACCGCAATCAGTGGGCGACCGTCTTGCTTGAGCAAGGCGGCGTCGATCCGCGCCCGGCTCCA
>NZ_VYKE01000693.1:0-204 GCF_032424515.1 Pseudomonas sp. JV245A | reverse complement strand
GGCCGATTACCTGCGAGGCCAGGGCGTGGAGGGCGATTCGCCGCTGGTGCGCATCAGCGACAAGGCCCAGGGCCCGACGCGGATCTTCGTCCACGACGGCAGCGGCACCCTGGCGCCGTACCGCGCCCTGTTTGCCGCCCTGGGGGAAGAAGCGCCCCTGGAAGGGCTGGTGCTCAACGATGTGCCGGCTTACCTGGCCCTGGA
>NZ_VYKE01000692.1:0-204 GCF_032424515.1 Pseudomonas sp. JV245A | reverse complement strand
GTCAACGGCAGCGGCACCAGCCTCGGCCAGGCGGGCAATGGCGTGCCCATCGTCAACATTGCCACGCCCAATGGCGGCGGCCTGTCGCACAACAAGTTCAGCGACTACAACGTCGGCCAGCAGGGGGTGATCCTCAACAACGCCATCAACCGCACCCAGGAAACCCAGCTCGGCGGAATCATCCTCGGCAACCCCAACCTGGGC
>NZ_VYKE01000691.1:0-204 GCF_032424515.1 Pseudomonas sp. JV245A | reverse complement strand
TGCCAGCGGCGCTCGGTATGCCGCTGATCGCACCGGTGCCGGTGTTCAGGCTGAGGCCGGTCGGCAGGCTGCCGGATGTGATGCTGTAGCTGTAGGGCACAGTGCCGCCGGTGGCGCTGAGGGTAGCGCTATAGGGCGTGCCGGCAGTGCCGTTGCTCAGGGAGCCGGGGCTCAGGGTGATGCTCGGGGCACTGACGGTAATGC
>NZ_VYKE01000690.1:0-205 GCF_032424515.1 Pseudomonas sp. JV245A | reverse complement strand
GCGCAGGCCTCGGGGCGGGGATGTTACAGGCGCGATATCCATCTCGACATTCCTTGGCGTAAGTTCGATTCGTCGCGCAGTGTTGCAAGAAGATATGTCAGTGGTATTGAAAAACCTCGGGAGTTTCGGTCGCCATTCGGTCAAGCCCGCAGGCTAGTCTGCGAGGCTGTTTCCCGGTCTCGAGCGGCCCATGCAAGCCCTGCGC
>NZ_VYKE01000689.1:0-206 GCF_032424515.1 Pseudomonas sp. JV245A | reverse complement strand
CAGTACGCCCAGCCCCCAACCGGCACGCCCGGGCATGACAAAACCCAGGAGCGCCACGGCCACCGCGCTCCAGCCCAGCACCTTGAAGTGAATCATCCAACCCAGGCTGGAGCGCAGCCCGCACTCCCAGCGGCTGGCGGCCTCGACACAGGCACCCACCCAGCGCGCATCCTCCATGAAGCCGTAGCGCAGGCCATAACTGGCGG
>NZ_VYKE01000069.1:0-29779 GCF_032424515.1 Pseudomonas sp. JV245A | reverse complement strand
GGCGCATCAACCTGCTGGAAATGGGCGACGCCACCGCCAGCCAACTGGGGGTCGCGGTGGAGCGCACCCGATTGATCATGGTCCTGGCCGCCGTCGGCCTCACTGCCATCGCCACCGCCGCTGCCGGGCCCATCGCCTTTATCGCCCTGGCCGGCCCGCAACTGGCCCGGCGCCTGACCCGCAGCGCCGACGTGCCGCTGGGGTCGGGCGCGCTGACGGGCGCGGTATTGCTCCTGGCCGCAGACCTGCTGAGCCAGCGCCTGGCGTTCCACGCCAACCTGCCCATCGGCCTGATGACCGGCCTGCTGGGAGGTTTCTACCTGTTGTGGTTGCTGGGCCGCAGCCGGCGGGTTTGAGCCTCGGCGTGTACCGCATAAAAAGACGCAGGCGAGCAATAGGCTCGCCTGCCCCAGGTGGTCCACCCGGCTCCAGCCATCAGGCCAGAGTGAAGGTCCCGGTGCCACTACCATGGAAATAGCCGTTGTAGTAGTGCCCCGGCAGCGAGTGCATCACCCCCAGCACCCGCCCCTGGTCGTAAAACGTCATGGTGACCGCCCCCGATGAAATCTCCAGGTTGAATGGCAACGTGTGATTGACCACGCTGTTGACATCCGGGAACACCCCACTCATGTAGACATCTGACAGGTTGATGCTGGCGTTCATCGGCCCGTTCGCGCTGCCGTTGAAATGCGCGGGCATGCCCTGATTTTGCGTCGGGCCGATGGTGGTCAGGTTCGAGCTGATGTAAAGGTAGCTGCTGCATCCACAGCCCTGGGTACTGAAGCAGTAGTAGCCGCACACATACTCCTGGCAGCCACAACCGCACAGCGACTGGGGATGCGGCTGCTGGCTCAGCGAGGAGGCCAGGCCGGGTTTGCCTGCGGCCATCTCGCCACGTTGGGCGACGGCGGCGTCATAGGCGACCTTGGACAGCACGAACAAGGCATTTTTTTGTTCTTCAGTCACTTTGTTGGCAGGGTTCGAGTTCATTTCAAAGTCCTTTTTTCCAGAGTGGGTCATGGTTTTCTTGCCAGCTAAGTCGCTATGGCAACTTGCTGAAAACGACTATAAAGCGACCCAATCAAGCTGAAATTGGTACTTTTACCAAATCTTCCCCCCGCACTTTTCGAGACGGCCTACCGGTCCTCTTTTCGATAATCTTTCTGCATATCCAGAATGGCGTCTATAGCCAAACAAGTTGACTCCTTGCGCCCTCGTCCCGGGGCTCATTCGGCCCCGCTCAACGGTGCCCGCAAAATTCATCAGTACCCACTTCATAGAACCTGACAGAACAGTTCCGGCACTGATTCCAAGGAGTGTGCAGCGTCCCTTCGCAGCATTTTCAAACGCTCGTCAGCAACTACACTGGAACCTCCAAGGCAACTTGATCAAACACCACGAGGTGCGGATCAAGTCCCGGCTTGAGTTCGGAAAAGCGCACTTCTGGCCTTTCCCCACGCATTTTTCAGGCCGATTCTAAAGGAGTAGAAAATGGGACGTTATACGAGAAGATCGCCCGAGATAGAGTTCAAGAGAGTCAATATCCCGAGCAAGTTATGTGATGAGATCAGGACCGAGCTGGAACGAGAAACCAACCACACCGAGTTCTCTTTCATACTGCGCTCGGATCTGAAGTCCCACAGCAAAGTTGTCTACAACATCGATAGCTACAGCTACGCCTGGCGCCGGGACTACGAAGCGGAAAAATTCTGGACAGTGGACCCGATCCTGAAGATCCATTCTCCGACCCCCTACTTCCCGACGATATGGAGCGACGACTTCATCGAGAGCAAACTGTTTCTCCAGGCGGGCAAGGACTATGGCTTTCTTTCCGGGATGAGCATCGGCCTGCCCTGCAGCTTCGGCAACTACGGGGTGTTGTCGATCGCCTCGTTGAAGCAGGGTTCCCTGCAAGGCGTCGACCCCCTCGACTGGTCGGCTTGCGTCCTCAAGGTCTACGCCAAGCTGATCGACTACATCAACCGCCAACACTCCCTGCAGCGCATCTTCAACGATCATCAGCAAGCCCTGAATGATCGCGAGATCGATATCTTGCGCTACACCGCCGATGGCATGTCCTCCACCGATATCGCCATGCGCATGCACCTGAGCAAAAGCTCGATCGACTACCACATCGCCAAGATCCTGCAAAAACTCGACAGCCCCAACAAGCACCAGGCCCTGGCCCTGGCCATCAAGAAAGGCAAGATATGAAGCGCGTACAGACACCTGCGGCCTGCGTATCGTGCTATGGCGCAAAGACTTTCCCGAACCGCAGATTGCGCGCCACGCTGCTGGTCAGCACCGCGCCTTGCTCGGCAAAGCTGAGCACCCCCAGTTCCCCGGCGCTGAAACGCTCAGCGGTCAGGGGCTGCATCGGGTAGGTGTACAGGCCGATGCGTACATAGAGCTTGCCTTGCCGGGCATGGACCTTGAGCTGTCCGGGGCTGGTTTCTAGGGTATAGAGGCCGACGTAGGGGCGGATATCATCGGGCTTCCAGGGCGGGGCCAGGGCATAGGTCGAGGCCGGGTTGTTGAGCGCGATCCGCCCTCCCGAGGTCGCCGCGAGGTAGATCGGGGTGCCGTCGTTGTCCGCCACCAGCACCTCATCGCTCTGCCGGGTCAGCGGCAGGACGTCGGGGAAGGTTTCCAGGCTCCAACCCTTGCCGCTGCGCCGCAGCTGCAACTGATGGCCGCCATCGTCCAGGTAGGTGCCGGCCACCAGCGTTTTCAGCGATGCCTTGGGCAGCGCCCGGATGCTCGGGGGTGGCGGCGGAATGTCCGCTTCCCCGGACGGCGCCGGCGAGCCCAGCAGGGTATCGAGCAACTGGCGGCCGCGCTCCGAGGCACGGCCGTCATCGCTGTTGCACAGCACCACCGTGGCCACATCGAGCTTGGGGTACCAGGCCACGTCGGTGTTGAAACCGGCCCAGCCGCCGCTGTGGGACAGCTCTTGCAGCCCGCGGTAGCTGCGGTTGGCAAGGCCCATGCCGTAATAGCCGGGATCACCGTCGTTCAGGGGCTCGGTCAGGCGCATGTTCTCCACCAGCGCCTTGCCCCCGACCCGCCCGGTGGACAGGTTGCGCAACCACCGCATCAGGTCCGCCACATTGCTGTGCACCTGGCCGTCGCCGGTCTGCTCCCAGCGCGCATCCACCGCCACCTGGGCCTTGCCCTGCCCGCCCGGTTCATAGCCCCGGGCCAGGTTCGGCAACTGCACCGGGTACTGATCGACGATGCTTGAGTGATCCATGCCCAGGGGCAAAAAGATGTTCGCCCGGGAGTAGTGTTTCAGCGACAGGCCGCTGGCTCGCTCGACGATGCTCGACAGCAGGACGTAGCCGCTGTTGCTGTAGCTGAATTCGCTGCCGGGCGGGAACATCAGGCTGTTCTGGCGCACCAGCAGGTCCAGGGCCTGTTGCTGGGTAAAGCGCTGGCTCAGGGGAATCCCCGCCAGTTCGGCCAGCAGCATGTAGTCCTGCAGCCCTGAGGTGTGGTGCAACAGGTGACGGATCCTGATGCCCTGGGCATAGGCCGGCAGCTCCGGCAGAAAGCGCCGCACCGGGTCCTCCAGGCTCAGGCGCCCCTGGGCTTGCAGTTGGAGGATGGCAAAGCCGGTGAACTGCTTGGACACCGACGCCAGGTTGAACAGGGTATCGGCCTGGATCGCCGCTCCGGTGGCCAGGTCGGCGGCGCCATAGCCTGCGCTCCAGATCACTTTGCCGCCGCGCATCACCCCGGCGGCGCAGCCGGGCTGGTCGGCCGAAATATCCTCGAACACCTTGGAAAATGGCGCTGGTCCATCGGCACGAACCAGAGAGGCCGCCCCCAGGGTCGAGATCAGTACGGCGGTCAACAGTCTACGCATGGGGTTCTCCAGTCACGTCGGTCCTTGGCGCTCCGGCGGAGCAGGCGCCAGTATCCCCAGCAGCGGTGTTGGAATCTGTCGTGGGTCGGTGATTTTCTGTGAACAAAGGTGCAGGGATGTAATGAACGCCCGGGCCGGGAGGATTGCCCTGAAATGGGCAAAGGCCAGGTGTCGGACCGCAAGGAATGGCCAGCCCGGCGCTTTGCCGCGATGCTCGCCGGCGCCCTGTAGAAAGCCGCTTAGCGCAGCAAGCGGCGCAGCCCCGCTTCGAAAGCGCCCTCCAGCGCCTGCGCGCCCTCCCCGGCCAGGGCCAGCGCCAGGGCGTGGCCGTGGCTGTAGTCCACCAGCAGGTCGAACAGCGCCGGGTCTGCATCGAAGGCCCGTACTTCCTCGCGCAAGCGCTGGCTGAAGGTGGCCAGGGAGCCGCCGAACAGCTGCGGGTCACCGAGGACGCACAGGGTCAGCGCCGGATGGCGGCGGACCCGGGCCATGTACTCCCCCAGCAGCGCCTGGATTCTTGCCTCGGGTGGCCACTGCGTTGCCGGCTCGGCCAGCGGCTCGGCGTGCACCCGCTCCACCAGCAGGCGCATCAGGTTGCGCTGGTCGCCCACGTGGTAGGCCACCGACATCGGGGTAATCCCCAGCTGCCGCGCCAGGGCCCGGCCACCGAACCCCTGGGGCCCCAGCTCCTCCAGCAGCTCCAGGCCCACGTCGAGGACCTGGTCCAGGCTCAGTTCACGCCCTGCGGCAGGGCGGCCGCTGCGCTTGAGCCGGTCAGTCATGGACGGCGCCCCGCTCCACCCGGTAGCGGGTGCTCACCAGCCCATCCGGATACCGCCGGGAATCGACGCAGCGCAGGTGCAGGTCCCGGGGCAGTGCGCCGAACAGGGGGCGGCCCGTGCCCAGCAGCACCGGCACCCGGGTCAGGGTCATTTCATCGATCAGCCCGGCCTGGAGAAAGGCTTGAATCAGGGTGCCGCCATCGATGTAGGCGGTTCTCCAGCCCTCGGCCCGCAACTGCGCCACCAGCGCCACCGGTTGCAGCGCGCTGATGCGTACTTTGCCCTCCAGGCGCTGCGGCACGTCCTGCGTACTGAGGGTGCGGCTGAGCACCACCACCGGCTTGTCGAAAGGCCAGGGGGTGAAACCCAGCACGCTGTCGTAGGTAGCACGGCCCATGACAATTCCGTCCACCGACGCCATGAAGGCGCCGTAGCCGTAGTCCTCACCGGACTCGCCACTGGGCAGCCAGTCGATGGCACCGTCGTTGCGGGCGATGAAACCATCGACCGAGGTGGCGATGAATACCTTGCCGAATGCCATGGGCGTTGCCTCCTGGGGGCCTAAACATACAGCGTATGATAAGCCGCTGCCGGGGCCACCTGGCAACCCTTGCCGACACCCTGGCGGTCAATCGCCCCCGGCATAGGCCGCCAGCCCCTGCACCAGCGCGGCGAAGGTCACCGCGCAGCGCGGGCTGTTGCGCAGGTCTTCATGCATCGCCACCCAGGCTTCCAGGCTCGGTGCGAACTGCTCCGCCAGGACCCGCACCAGGCGTGGATCAGCTTCGGCCAGGCGTACCTGGCAGGCACCAATGCCAAACCCCGCGCGCAATGCCGCCAACTGCGCCAGGTCACTGTCACTGCGCCAGGCGAAGGCGCCCCGGGCCAGCATCGGGTACTGCTGTTGCAGGCGGCGGATAAACGCGGTTTCACGGTCGAAGCCAATCAGGGCGTGCCCGGCCAACTGCTCCAGCGAGAGCGGCGTGCCCTGCTGCTGCAGATAGTCCCGGTGGGCATGCAGGCCCAGTTCGATGTCGGCGACCCGGCGCACCAGCAGCGCTTCCTGGGTCGGGCGGAACATCCGCACGGCAATATCGGCCTGGCGTTGCAGCAGGTCGTCGGCACGGTTGGACAGCACCAGCTCCACCACCAACTGCGGATGCTGCTGGCGCAAGGTGGCGAGAATCGGCGGCAACACCTCCACCCCGATGATTTCGCTGGCCGAGATCCGCACACTGCCCTGCACCCCGGCGCCATGGCTGCTGGCCACCCGGCGCAAGGCCGCCTCCCCCGCCGCCAGCTGCAGCAGGTAGGGCTTGAGCTCTAGCGCCGCTTCGGTGGCGGCGAAACCGTCGAAGGAACGGGTGAACAGCTTCAGGCCCAGGGCCGCTTCCAACTGGTCGATATGCCGGCCCACCGTGGGCTGGGTCAAACCCATGGCGCGGCCGGCGGCAGACAGGGAGCCACTGTCCAGCACTGCGAGAAAGGTGCGGTACCAGTCCCAGTGGGGGGGAGTATCCGTGGGGCTATGCATTTTTTTATAGAAACCATCGAAGTCTGGGCAATTTCCATTTAGCCGAGGAACTCGCACTCTGCAAGCTCTGTTCATCCACGAGGAACCCCGTCATGCCCCAAGTAGCCTTGTTCGGCGCCGTCGGCGCCATTGGCCAGAGCATTGCCCGGACCCTGCGCAGCCAGGGCCAGCCCTACCGCGTGGTGGGCCGCAGCCAGAGCAGCCTGCTAAAGGCCTATGGCGCCGACCCGTTGGCCGAGCCGGTCACCTGGGACCCCGACCAGCCCGCCTCGGTCGAGGCTGCCGCAGCCGGCATCGACACCTTGATCTATCTGGTAGGGGTGGACTATTGGCGCTTCGAACTGCACCCGCAACTGATGCGCCAGACCCTGGACGGCGCCATCGCCGCCGGGGTGCGCCGGGTCCTGCTGATCGGCACCGTCTATCCCTACGGCATGGCTCGCAGCAACCCGGTGGCGGAGCAGCATCCGCGCCAGCCCAACAGCTTCAAGGGCCGCATGCGCAAGGCCCAGGAAGACCTGCTATGGAAGGCCCATGCCGACGGCAAGATCCAGGCCACGGTGCTGCGCCTGCCGGACTTCTACGGGCCTGGGGTCGATAAAAGCCTGCTGCACGGCGCGTTCCAGGCCGCGATCCAGGGCGGCACGGCGAACCTGGTAGGCCCCCTGGACCGGCCCCATGAGTTTGTCTTCGTTCCCGACGTGGGGCCGGTGGTCTGCCGCTTGATCCAGCAGCCCGAGGCCTTCGGCAAGACCTGGCACCTGGGCGGCGCCGGGGTCACCAGCCAGCGCGAGCTGCTGGAGCTGATCCGGCAGCACGGCGGTACCCGCTTCAAGCAGCGGGTGATCGGCAAGCCCCTGCTGCGCCTGCTGGGGCTGTTCGACCCGCTGCTGCGCGAGATGGTGGAGATGCATTACCTGATCAGCTCGCCGCTGATCCTCGACGACTCGGCCCTGCAAGCTCTGATCGGGCCGATCGCCAAGACGTCCTATGCCCAAGGGGTGCGCCAGACGCTCGCGGCGAGCGCCAGTGCCCCTCAGAACGTGAAGCGGTAACCGAGGTTGGCGGCCCAGGGCCGGTCGATGTTCGAGCCTTCGCTGGTCTCGACCTCGGCATACACCTGATGCTGGCGGCTCAGCTCACCGGTCACGCCAACCCCGGCATACCAGCCACCGCCGTTGCCATCGGGACGGCTGGCGATGCCGTTGGTGCGGACCTTGTTCTGCGCCGACAGATCCTCGACCCAGCCAGCCTTGAGGTAGGGCTGCAAGCGTGTGCCATCTTCCAGCTGCAGGTTGCGCCCGGCCCGGGCACCGGTGCGGATCTGGGTCGACAGCCCATCGCCGGGCTGCACCTGCAGGCCGTTGTCCAGGCGGTAGTTGTCGGAGCGGGCATAGAGCATGGAAACCTGCGCCTGGGGCTCGACGAACCAGCGGTTGCCCAGATCGATCTGCTTGCCGGCTTCCACCGACAGGCCCGCGCCCTTGCTGCGTGAATGCCCGGAGACCTTGGCGCCGTCGGTGCCCCATACATCCAGGCGGGTGGACCAGCGGTTCAGGGTCAGCAAGGTGTCGGTGTACCAGCCCGAGTCATCCAGGTAGGTGGCATAGCCGCCCAGGTGGTAGCTGTCGAGCTTGCCGCTGCCCTCGCCCTTGAAGTTGCGATCGGTCTGGCTGTAGCCGGCCAGCGCGCCAAGCACCAGGGTGCCACCGGCGGTGTCGAGCCGGGTGTCCATGCCCAGTTGCGTGCCCTGTACCTGTTGGGAAAACGTCCGGCCAACGCCGTTGTCCAGGGATTGCTGCTGGCCGAAACCACGGATCCACAGACCCTGGCGATCGGCCCCCTGGCGCAGGTCGCCGAGGCGCTGTACCAGGGTTGCCCGCTCGGCATCCCAGGTGGCCCGCAAGGTGGCAATGGCGCTGCTGTTGACCGCCGCGCTGGCGCCGGTGGAAAGGTTGTCCGGCCCCGGCGCCGGCTGGGTACGGCCGACGTTCACCAGGTTCCAGTTGCCCTGGGCATCGGCCGCAAGACCGTAGCGATAGGTCCCGGCATCCACTACCCCACCGCGGTTGGCCAGGCTGAACGAACCCGGGCCGCCGGCGCTTTGCACCAGGGTCAGGCTCTGGCCCTCGGCCCCCGGTTCGCTGCCGGAGTTGCGCACCAGAATGTCGTTGTTGCCGGTGACCTGGCCGCCGACGATCAACCGGTCACCCTGCTGCAGGCCCAGGTCGGTGTTCATGATGTAGTGGCCGTCGCCCTCGAGGTCGCCACTGACCTGCAACTGCTTGAAGGCCCCCGCCAGGCCGGGATCGGCGAACTCCACCACGCCGTTGTTGGCCAGGCGGGTGAGCTGGGAGTCGCCGCGCAGGGTCCAGACACTGCTGTCGTCCAGGCTCAGTTGGGTATCACGGCTGCCGCCCTTGATCGCCCCGTCCAGGCTGGAGTGGTCGGCCAGGGACAGTTGCAGGCTGCCGCCGTCCACCAGCACATCACCGAACAGGTTCGAGCGCACGGCGTCCAGTTGCACCACACCGGCCAGCACCCCGCTGGCGCGGTCGGTGATCCACAGCGCGGTGCCCTGCTCGCCACCGCTGCGGCCCACCAGGCTACTGTCGGTAAAGCGCGTGGTCAGGCCTCCGCCGTTGACCAGGATGCCGGCGCCGTCTTCAGTCTGGATATGGCTGGACGTGACCTCCACATCGTTCACCACCCCGGCGCCGGTGGCGAAACTGACGATGCCATGGGCGTTGCTGCCGTTGGTGACCACGGTCGAGCCCTGGAAGCGGGTCGTGGCGTTGTTGCTGATGGCCAGGCCGTGAGCCTGCTCGCCGGCGGTCTGCACGTCGCTGTCCTGCAGCTCCACGCTGGCACCGCGGCCCGAGGCGAACAGGCCATAGCCCAGGTCGCCGTGGGTGACGACGCTGCTGTTGCTCAGGCTGATGCTCGCCCCCGCCATGCGGGCCAGCGCCCCCACGGAGCCCCGGCCGCTGGTTTCGATCAGCACGCGGCTGACGTTGAACACCGCACCGGGGCTGTTTGTGGTGTCCGGCGAGGCGTACAGGGCATGGGAGTTGTCGCCAAGGGTGCTGATGGAACCACCGTCCATGGTGAACACGCCGCCACGGTTGTCGATGGCCACCGCACTCTGGCCACGGGTTTGCAGAATGCTGTCCTTGACGTCCACCCGGGTGTTGCTGCCCGGCATCCAGATCGCCACGCCATAGTCGCCCAGGGCGGTGACCTGCACGCTGTCCAGATCGGCCGCGGCCTGGTCGGCGTTGACGTTGATACCGTTGCCATTCTGCGAGGTGATCCGGCTGTGGCTGACCACCGCCGTGCCACCCGGTTTCTGGTACAGGCTGCTCAAGGTGATGCCGTCGCCCTTGGCATTGATGCTGCCGTTGCGAAAGGTCAGGGCGGCGCTGGTCACACCGATGCCACGGCCATTCTCGGCGGTGATGTCGACGCCATCGGCGCTGAGGGAGGAGCCGACCCCTTCCACGGCCACCGCGCCAATGAAGCCGCTGGACTGGATGCTGACGCGCTGCAGTTCGATGGCCGCACCATCGGCGGCGCGGACCGCATTGACCGAGCCGGTCGAAGTGGCGGTCAGGGTCAGGTCCGAGGCCAGGATGCTGGAGCCCATGCCGGAGGCGGACAAGACATCGGCCTGGTTGCCCGAGGTGGTGATGGAGCCACCGGCCACCTGCACCTGGCCACCAGCGCTGGCCACCACGCCGCGGCTCTGGTTGCCGCTGGTGGTGATCTGCACATCGTTCAGGGTCAACTGGCTGCCGGCGCCGGTGGCCTGGGCCCCGGTGGCGAAATCCGAGCCGCCGGTGCTGATGGTCACGCCGCTCAGTTCGGCCTTGCCGCCGGCGTCCACCTGCACGCCCACCACCGCGCTGTTGGGGCTGTCCGCCGTGGCCCGGATATCGTAGCCCTGGCCCTGCAACTGGTTCTGAGCGCCGCTGACCCGCACCGCCGGCCCACGGCCGGTGTAATCGACAGACGCCTCATCCAGGGTCAGGGATTCACCTTCGGGCGAGGACAAGTCGATTTTTTCATAATCAGCAGCGGTTGCAGACTGAGCAACAAGCGTCATCAACGACAGCGCGGAGCTGACGGCGAGGCTTATCGTTTTCTTAACCAGAACCATAACTTTCAAACCTTTGCGTTAGAGCACAAGAGGGTCGAAAGCCTGAAGTCAATAGGTGAACTAAAAAATGAGAATCTTCTTAAAGCCCCTGGCATTAAGAATATTCTGAAGAGGGATATAGATAGTTCTCCTTACTATGGGCCGATGCATACACAAGCCCACTTCCCTGCGTTTACCAGCCACTTCTCCGGGGCCTATATCCCGGTGGTCCTGCTGCGCCTTTTCATGTACAGCCTGCTGTCCTGCATCCTGATCATTGCCGGTTTCGTGGTCCACTGGTCACTTAATGAAACCCTCTCCAACTACCGCCGGCAAATGAACGCAGCGGCATTTAACGCACAACAATTCTTCAATCAACGGGAAAGCCTGTTGAAGGCCATTTCTTCTTCGGCCGTGCGCACTAGCGATGAGCGCCTTAGTTCAACGGCACGCAACTTTCTGGCAAGTAACGAGCAACTGCGGGTACTGCCATTCGGCAGTACTCCCTCCCGGCGCTGGGCCCTGGTGCTGACTGCCCGCGACCTGGTGGAAGTGGACAGCACCCACAGCCAGCTGCTGTACCTGGTGCCGGAACAGGGCCTGGTCAGCACTCTCTACGAGCCAGCGGCCACCGGCACCGGCCAGCCCCCCAGCAAGGCCGTGGACGCGCCCTGGCTGCGGCAGCTCGACCAGCGTGCGGTACAGGACCTGCTGGCCCGACACCCCGAGGCCCGGACCCTGTGGTACTGGGCCGGCATCGATGGCAACAAGCAGGTGTACCTGTTGCGCCCGGTGGACGAGCATCACGCCAGCGAGGGCTGGCTGGGCCTGGAGCTCACCGAGATCGACCTGGCCCTGGACCCCCTGGGCCTGCACCAGGGCAAATACCTGCTGTATGACGCCGACGGCGCACTGGTGCTGCACAGCGCCAACTGGCAAGTGCCCGGCAGCCTGTCGCGCCTGCAGGCCGACGAGGACTCCTTCGGCCTGCACCGCCTGGGCGGGCTGCCCGACTACATCGTGCTCAATAAATCCGTGGGCAACGCCGGCTGGCGCCTGGTGTACTACGCACCGGTCAGCCAACTGCTGCGCGACAGCCGTGGCCCGCTGTACACCACCCTGCTGGTGACCCTGCTTCTGTTCGCGGTGATCTTTCTCGGCGCGCGCTACATCCGCCTGCGCCTGGTGGAACCCGCAGTGCGCCACTACAGCGCCCTGGCAGACAGCGTGTCCCTCAACCGGCGCTTCATCGAGGTGGCGCCGGTGGGCCTGTGCCTGATGCGGCGCGACAACGGCCGGCTGATCCTGTGCAATGAATCCGGGCGCCGCTGGCTGGCCTCGGTGCCCGGCCTGCGCGAGCGCATCCTCGACGAGCCGCCTGCCCGGGTGCATGCCATCGAACATGCCCTGGACGACGGCACCTTCATCCAGCTGACCTGTGCCCCCACCGGCTACAACGGCGTGGCGGCGGTGCTGTGCTGCATCAGCGACGTGACCGACTTCAAGGTGGCCGAACAGTCGCTGCTGCAGGCCAAGCTGCTGTCGGACCAGGCCAACCACGAGAAGACCCTGTTCCTCAGCACCCTGAGCCACGAGATCCGCACGCCCATGTACGGCATCCTCGGCTCTCTGGAAATGCTCCGCACCACCGCCCTCAGCGCCCAGCAGGGCGACTACCTGGAAGCCACCCAGCAAGCATCCTCGGCGCTGATGCGAACCATCAACGACACCCTCGACATGTCACTGATCGAGTCCGGCCGCCTGAGCCTAACCAGCGCCCCCTTCTCCCCGGTGCGGCTGGTGGAAGAAGTGGCCTTCAGTTACTCGGCCCGGGCCCGCAGCAAGGGCCTGCGCCTGTACGTGACCCTGGACCCGAATGTCGCCGAGCGAGTGGTGGGCGACGGCGAACGCATTCGCCAGATCCTCAACAACCTGGTGAGCAACGCCATCAAGTTCACCGAGTCCGGCCATGTGGTGCTGCGCCTGCATGCCGAGGCGGGCCCGAGCCAGGCGCCCCGCCTGCGCTTTCAGGTGGTGGACAGCGGCCCGGGGATCGCCCCGGAGTTCCAGGCCAACCTGTTCGAACCCTATTACCGGGTGCCCAGCTGGCTGGGCCAGAAGGCGCCGGGCACCGGCCTGGGCCTGGCCATCTGCCAACGGCTGGCGACGATGATGCAGGGTCAGTTGAGCGCCATCAGCGAACCGGGCCTGGGCTCCAGCTTCAGCTTCAGCCTGGCCCTGGAACCCTGCACCGCCGCCCCGGCGCCGGACCTGCCGCGCCTGGGGGTGACCCCGGTGTATGTGCGCGGGGATATCCA
Organism: Pseudomonas sp. JV245A; assembly: GCF_032424515.1. NCBI lineage: Bacteria > Pseudomonadati > Pseudomonadota > Gammaproteobacteria > Pseudomonadales > Pseudomonadaceae > Pseudomonas > Pseudomonas sp. JV245A. The sequence goes on along the minus strand of NZ_VYKE01000069.1, from coordinate 17,139 downwards.
GGAAGTGAATCTCAACCTCTGCCACTGGTTGCGCCGCTGGGGCGCCCTGGCCATTCCCTATGTGGCCGAACGCGACCCGCCGACCCGCAAGGCGGTGCTGGTGGAAGCCTTTCTCGGCCCCTCGCGGCCAGTGGCCTGGAGCGGCCCGCGGGTGCTCATGCACGCCCCCGGCATGGGCCCGCCGCAGCGCCAGGCCGGCGACAGCTGGGTGGCCCGCACCTTCAGCCTCGACAGCCTGCGCAACGCCGTGGCCCAGGCCCAGTCCGGCATCGTCGCCGAACGGTGCTTCGCCTCCCCCGAAGCCCTGGCCCCGAGCCTGGACCTCAAGCTGCTGGCGGTGGACGACAGCCCCCTGTCGCTGCAGGTGATCTTTCAGCAGGGCCGCTACCTGGGCAACCGGATGGTGGCCTGCGCCAGCGCCGTCGATGCCTTGAAACGCACCGACCTGCTGTCCTTCGACGGCGTGCTGACCGACTTGCAGATGGAACACATGGACGGTCTGTCGTTTGCCCGCACCCTGCGCGAGCGGGGGTATTGCGGCCCCATCATCGGTATCACCGGTGAGCTCTCCCCGGCGCTGCGCAGCCACTGCGAGTCGGCCGGAATCCGTCATTTGCTGATCAAGCCGGTACCCCTGGACGCCTTGAGCGAGGTACTGCAATCCATCAAGAGGAAAGTCATTTGAGCATGCTCAAGCCCCTGCGAGTCCTGGTGCTGGACGACCATCCGATCCACTGCCTGCAGGCCCGGCACCTGTTGCAGGCGGCCGGGTTCGGCCGGGTGGACAGCGCCCTCGATGCGCGCCAGGCCCTGGCCATGCTGCACCGGCAGGTCTACGACCTGGTGCTGGTGGACCTGCACATGCCGGAAATGGATGGGGTGCAGTTCATCCATGCCCTGACCGGTGTCGACCAGGTGCCGATCCTGGCCATCGTCTCGTCCTGCTCGCGGCGGTTGATGAACAGCGTCAGCCTGATGGCCAAGGAGAAGGGCCTGGCGGTACTCGGCACCTTCCCCAAGCCCCTGGAAGCGATCCACGTCGAGCAGATCAGCGCCATCATCGGCAACAGCCAGGACCCGGTGCTGGCAGCCCGGCCCGAGCACGAGGCAGTGTTCGACCGCCAGGTCCTGGAGCGGGCCATCGAACGCCGCGAGCTCAAGGCCCGGTTCCAGCCCCGGCGCTCGCTGAGCACTGGCCGGATCGTCGGCGCGGAGGCCCTGGTGCGCTGGAACAGTCCGTCCTTCGGGCTGCTGATGCCGGACTCGTTCCTTGCCTCCATCAGCCGCTGCCAGCTGGACCATGCGCTGTTGCTGCTGATGCTCGACGACGCCCTCCAGGCGCAGCAGCACTGGCAACGCCTGGGCCACCGCCTCAGCGTATCGGTGAACCTGCCCACCGGACTGCTGGACGACCCCGGCCTGCCCGACCAGTTGCAGCAGATCACCCTCGCCTCGGGGCTGGCCACCAGCGATATCTGCTTCGAGCTGCTGGAAACCGAGCGGCCACTGTCCCCCGGGCAGTATCATATGGGCGCCAGCCGCCTGCGCCTCAAAGGCTTCGGCCTGGCACAGGACGACTTCGGCATGGGCTACAGTTCCATGTACAGCCTGATCTCCACGCCCTTTACCGAGATGAAGATCGACCGCCACTTCGTGCATGGCGCCGCAGCCGACGATGCCCGCGCCGCAGCCCTGGTGGCGGCGGTGCAACTGGGCCGGCAACTGGGCCTGGAAGTGGTGGCCGAGGGCGTGGAATCGGCCCGTGACCTGGAATTTCTGCGCCAGATTGGCTGCGACAGTGCCCAGGGGTATCTTATTTCCGCCGCATTGGAGCTGGACGCCTTCACACAACTGCTGGGATGCACTGTTACTCCACCCTTTTCGTCACCTACCCGGCCTGCCTCCTCTCTCCCATGCCAGACATCCCGCTACGCCGCATCGCGAAAAACTTCCGACGATTGAATCTCGTGCTGTTCCTCATTCTGCCGTTGCTGCTGGTCATGGGCGGCGCGCTGTTCTGGGGCGGCCAGCGGATCATCCGCCAGGAACAGGAACGGATTGCCGTGGACTTCCAACTGCTGACCCGCTACATGAGCGAGCAGCAAGCCCTGCTCCAGCGGCTGGCCGGCGAGAAGCGCCTGCAATACAAGGACGCGGACCAGGATCCGGCGCAGCTCTTCCACCTCATGGAGCAACAGGAGGCGGTGGGCGCGACCCTGTTCCAGGGCAACCCCTCCTCGGTGGAAACCCCCTTCACCCTGGTCTGCCAGGACCTGGCCCAATGCCCCCACCAGAGCGCCGCAGCAGCCGGCCTTGGGCGCTACCTGGCCGATCTCTACTCCAGCTTCTGGGTGCGCTCGAGCTTTCCCGCTTCGGCCCTGCTGGTGGTGGACGCCGGTGCCGGCAGCAGCTTTACCGTGCCCACCATCGGCAGCCGCTGGCCGCGGCTGACCACCCCCCTGGTCCTGGCAGGCCTGCATGCGGTGCGCGCCAGCGCTACCAGCAGCGACAGCGACGCGATCCGCTGGATCCGTCTCAAGGACTTTCCCCAGCACATGATCGCCTTCACCGCCCTGCACAACCTTGCCCCCGGCAGCGGCCTGCAGAGTTCCGGCACCTATGCTGCCTGCCTCACCTACAGGGACCGCATCAACGTCTTCACCACGCCGCAGCGGCGGCACTTCTACGACAAGTTCTGGCTGCAGGGCCGGCTCGACGGCCTGCTGCTGGGGGATGAACCGGCGCCCCTGGCGCTGCACGAGGGGGCCAACGTGCGCAGCGACGGCCTGCTGTTCCGGATCAACGACGCCAGTGGCCACTGGAGCGGTTACTACCTGTTGAGCTACCGCGCCCTGTTCCTCGGCCACTCCTGGTCCCTGGCGGCGATCTTCCTGCTGCTGTTGCTCAGCCCCCTGGCCGCCAGGGTCTATGCGCGCTGGTACCAGCGCCGGGTCATAGCGCCGGCGCAACAGGCTCACGCCGAGCTGGTGGAAAACCATCAGTTCAGCCGCACCCTGCTGGAGACCACGCCAGTGGCCCTGTGCGTGCTCAGCCGCGAAGACCGGCGGATCGTCTTCGCCAACAACCTGGCCCTCAAATGGTTCACCACCCAGGTCGGCCAGAGCCTGGACGCCAGCGGTCTGGACCCGGCATTGCTGGAGCGCATCGCCCGGGCCCGGGAGCCGGGGGAGATCGAAAACTTCCAGAGCTTCGACGGACGCTCGTTCTACATCGCCTTCGCCCCCACCCGCTACCGCAACCAGGATGTGCTGATCTGCGCCTTTGCCGACCTCAGTGCGCGGGCCCAGATGGAGCAGCAACTGACCCAGGCGAAACAGGCGGCCGACAAGGCCAACGGCGCCAAGTCGGTGTTCCTCGCCACCATGAGCCACGAGATCCGCACGCCGCTGTACGGGGTGCTCGGTTCCCTGGAACTGATGGGCCTGACCGACCTGGACCGCGAACAGCGCCAGTTGCTCGAACGCATCCAGGTGTCGTCCGGGCTGCTGCTGCAGATCATCAGCGACATCCTCGACATCACCCGCATCGAATCCGGCCAGCTGTCCCTGGGGGATCAGCTGTTCGATCCCAGGGCCCTGGTCCAGCGCTGCACCGCAAGCTTTGTCGACAGTGCCCGGAACAAGGGCCTGCTGCTGTTTTCCTGGGTCGATCCAGAACTGCCTCCAGCCCTGCTCGGCGATCCGGGGCGGATCAGCCAGATCCTCACCAACCTGATCAGCAACGCGGTCAAGTTCACCCACTCGGGCCAGGTGATAGTGCGCGCCCGGGCCGAGCCCGGCAGCCAGGGACGGGTGCTGCTGTCGCTGCAGGTGGCGGACACCGGTATCGGTATCGGCAAGGAAGAACAGCAGCAGTTGTTCATCCCCTTCTATCAGATCGACGCCCACTCCCACACAGTACACGGCGCGGGGCTGGGCCTGTCGATCTGCGCCAAGCTGGCGGCGCTGATGGGCAGCCAGATCCACCTCACCAGCGAGCTGGGCCTGGGCAGCAGTTTCTCCATGCAGCTGGAACTGCCGGTGGCCAGCGACCCCGACGCCGAGCGCCAGCCCGACCTGGGCGGCGCGCGAATCTACGTGCAAAGCCCGCACCACGAACTCACCGACAACCTCTGCCAGTGGCTGCAGAAGTGGCACGCCCAGGCCACCCCCGTGGACGCTACGGCCCCACCTCCCCAGGGCCAGGGCGTTCTCCTGCGGCTGTTCGATGACCGCCCCGAAGCGTCCGAGGCCCTGCCCCCCGGGCTGCTGCGCATCGACCTGGGCGGCCAGCAACGCACCCCCGGTGCGGGCCTGGCCGAGGCCGGCGACTACTATGCCATCGGCCGCTTGCTGGAACGCACCCTGGGCGGCGCGCCCGACGCTCCTGCCGAACCGGAACTGCCGGCCCGGGACATCGCCACTCTGGCCCCCCTGGGCCTGAACGTGCTGGTGGCCGAGGACAACCCGATCAACCAGGCGACCCTGAGCCATCAGCTGCAGCAACTGGGCTGCCGCAATACCCTGGCCGCCGATGGCGCGGAAGCCCTGGACCTGTGGCGCATCGGCGACTACGACCTGTTGCTGACCGACGTCAACATGCCGCGCATGAACGGCTACGAACTCACTTGCATCCTGCGCGCCGCCGGGGACGACCGGCCGATCATCGGCATCACCGCCAATGCCATGTGCGACGAAGAGGCCCGCTGCCAGGCCTGCGGGATGGACGCCTGGCTGGTCAAGCCAGTGCCGTTGCAGACCCTGCGGGCCAGCCTGGCACGGCTCACCAGCCTCGCCCCGGAGCCGACCGCCGAGCCGGCAGCCGCGCCTGGCAACGCGCCAGTTGATGGCCTGCCGCCGAACCTGCGGGAACTGTTTGCCCGCACCATGGGCCAGGACGTGGAACACCTGCGCCAGGCCCTGGACGAGGAGGATTACGAGCGCATCTTCCAGTTGCTGCACCGGGTGCGCGGGTCGCTGGCGGTGGCTGGCCAGGAAGCGCTGATCCTGCAGGTCCACGACTTGGGGCAGAGCTTGCGCCAGAGCGGTTTGACGGCTACCACGCGCACGCATAGCCTGATGCTGCTGCACGCCTTGCAAGACATCAGCCAGCTCGAATGAACGCTCCTAGTACCCGCATTTCTGCGCATTCCCTTTTGACAATGGATCGTGTCCACCATGAAAAAAATACGCGTTGCCCTGGCCGACGATCATCCCCTGGTGCTCGCTGCCGTCAGCGACCTGTTGAAAAAGACCCGCCAGTACGAGGTGGTGGCGGCTGTCACCACCCCCAGTGCCCTGGTCCAGCAACTTTCGGATGACCCGCGGATCGACGTGGTCATCACCGACTACTTCATGGAGGGCGACCCGACCTTCGGCGATGGCATACGCCTGGTGACCTACCTGATCCGGCACTTCCCCAGGGTCCAGGTGCTGGTGCTGACCATGATGTCCAACCCGATGATCGTGGCCGCGCTGTATGACATCGGCGTGCGCTCGGTACTGCCCAAGCGCCATGACATGAGCGAGCTGCTCAGCGCCCTGGAGAACGTCCGCCAGGGGCGCATCCACCACCCGCCGAGCCTGGTGCAGAACGAGCTCAACAGCAGCCCGCTGCGCTCCATGGCCGACGGCCTGAGCAGCCTTACGCCCAAGGAATACGAAGTGCTGCGGCATTTCGTGCGCGGCGAATCAATGATGCAGATCGCCGCCAACCTCAAGCGCAGCGTGAAGACCGTCAGTGCGCAGAAGATCTCGGCGATCCGCAAGCTCAACCTGGACAGCGACCAGGCCCTGGTCGCCTTCTGCCTGGAGTCCGGCGAATTTCAGTAGGCCCTGGGGCCGGGGCGGCGCCGCAGCCAGGCGCTGCTGCTTCTGCATCCATGGCCTGCTCAACACTGCTGTTGCCTGCCTCGCTGGAACGCGAGCGCACGACCGCGCCGAAAGTACCTGCAGGGCAATCATTGAATAGCCCGGCATAAAAAAATCGGAAATCTGATGCCGGCCTACCTGGGTAGCGGCTGGGGAATCGCCAGGCGGCTGGTGGCCTTGACCTCGCGCAGCGCCAGGCTGGACTGGATCGAGGCAATGCCCGGCTGGCGCCTGAGCACGTGCTCGACAAAGTCGCTGTAGCTGTCCAGGTCACGGGCCAGCACCTGCAGCAGGTAGTCGGCGTCGCCGGTGATCTTGTGGCAGGCCTGGACCTCGGGCAGGCGCATGATCACCGTCTCGAAATCGTCCGGGGTCTGGTCGGAGTGGGTGGCGAACCGCACATGGACGAAGGCCAGGATGTCCAGCCCCAGCAGGCGCCGGTCGAGGTTGGCCTGGTAGTCCCTGATCACCCCCTCCTCCTCCAGGCGCTTGCGCCGCCGCCAGCAGGGGGTAAGGCTCAGGGACAGGCGCTCGCTGAGCTCGGCGTTGGAAATGCTCGCGTCCTGCTGCAACAGCGCAAGAATCGCCAGGTCGGTGTCGTCGAGGTTAACGCTGCGAGTCGTTTTTTTCACAATTAGCCACCAACGGGAAAAATATTACCCAAAACTCTAATTGCACCCGAACAAAAAGCAAAGAATTCGCAGCCATGCCGGAACAAACTATTTGCACCGGACAATATCAATGGATGCGTTCAGCATGCTTACCGTCTTCAGCGAATCCCACCGCCTGCACCATGGCACCGAATTGAAGGATGGCGTGCTCAAGCCCTCCTTCGAGCAACCCAGCCGCGCCGACACGGTGCGAGACCGGGTGCGCCACGTGGGGCTTGGCGAGATCATCGGCCCGCGGCGCTTCGACCGCGCCTGCTACGTGGCCGCCCACAGCGAACGTTACGTCAGCTTCCTGGAACACGCCTGGAGCGAATGGACCGCCACCGGCCGCAGCCACGACGCCCTGCCCCTGGTGTGGCCGGTGCGCGACCTGGCCAACCAGCAGGTGCCCGAATTCATCGACGGCAAGCTGGGTTTCTTCGCCATGGACGCCGGCTCGCCGATCACCGCCACCACCTGGGATGCGGTGCGCACCAGCGCCGATATCGCCCTCACCGCCCTGGCCCTGATCGATGAAGGCCAGGACAGCGCCTTCGCCCTGTGCCGCCCGCCGGGGCATCACGCCGCACGGGAATACATGGGCGGCTACTGCTACCTGAACAACGCCGCCATCGCCGCGCAGCACGCCATCACCCGGGGCGCCAGGCGGGTGGCGGTGCTGGACGTGGACTTCCACCACGGCAATGGCACCCAGAACATTTTCTATGACCGTGGCGACGTGCTCTTCGTCTCGCTGCACGGCGACCCGGCCGTGTCCTACCCCTACTTCTCGGGCCATGCCAGCGAGCGCGGCAGCGGGGCCGGCGAAGGCTGCAACCTGAACCTGCCCCTGCCGAAGAACACCACCTGGCAGCACTACCGCCAAGCGCTGGAGCTGGCCTGCAAACAGTTGCGGGCCTTCGCTCCCGAACTGCTGGTGGTGTCCCTGGGCGTGGACACATTCAAGGACGACCCCATCAGCCACTTCCTCCTGGAAAGCGAAGACTTTCTCGGCATGGGCCAGATCATCGCCACGGTGGGCACGCCCACCCTGTTCGTGATGGAAGGCGGCTACATGGTGGATGAGATCGGCATCAATGCGGTCAATGTGCTGCACGGCCATGCCAACCGCTAGCGCGCGCCAGGCGCGCTCTCCCGCAGTGTTCAACGTTCCGACCGAGAGGGAAATCACCATGACCTTGTTTATCGATGTGGATCAGGCAGCGGCGCTGTACAAGCGCCTGGGTGTCGCCAGGGCGATCCGTGAAATGGCCGGTTATATCCAGGCCGACTACCTGCGCTGGCAAGCCTTCGAAAAGTCCCCGCGCACCGCCAACCACTCGCCCACCGGAGTCATCGAACTGATGCCCGCCGACGATGGCCAGCAGTACGCCTTCAAGTACGTCAACGGCCACCCTGGCAATCCGGCCCGGCAGTTGCTCACGGTCATGGCCTTCGGTGTGCTGGCCGAGGTGGACAGCGGTTACCCGGTGCTGCTCAGCGAACTGACCCTGACCACCGCGGTACGCACCGCCGCCACCTCGGCCCTGGTGGCCCGTGCCCTGGCGCGCCCGGACAGCCGAACCATGGCGCTGATCGGCAATGGCGCCCAGAGCGAGTTCCAGGCCATCGCCTTCCACGACATGCTCGGCATCGACGAGCTGCGGATCTTCGACATCGACCCGGCCGCCTCCCACAAGCTCAAGCACAACCTGCAAGCCTGGCCGGGCCTGAAGGTGCGCATCGCCGAGTCGGTGGCCGATGCGGTCGAGGGCGCCGACATCGTCACCACGGTGACCGCGGACAAGGCCTACGCCACCATCCTCACCCCGGAGCTGATCGAGCCCGGCATGCACCTCAATGCGGTGGGCGGCGACTGCCCGGGCAAGACCGAGCTGCACGCAGAGATCCTGCGCAATGCCCGGGTGATCGTCGAGTTCGAGCCGCAAACGCGCATCGAGGGTGATATCCAGCAGTTGCCGGCGGACTTTGCGGTGACCGAATACTTCCGCATCGCCCAGGGCCTGGAACCGGGCCGCGAGCATGCCCGGCAGGTCACGGTGTTCGACTCGGTGGGCTTTGCCCTGGAGGACTTCTCGTCCCTGCGCTACCTGCACGACCAGGCGCGCGAACACGGCATTGGCGAGCAGATCCACCTGGTGCCGACCCCGGCCAACATCAAGGACCTGTACCAACTGATCGGCCAGGGCCCCGACGCCGCCACAGGCGCCCCGCGCCGCCTGGCCAGCGGCTGAGGCAATACCCCCATGGCCGCTGCACGGGAAAACGCCCCGTGCCCCTGTGCAGCGGCCCAACCCGAACCGGTTGCGCCACCCCGACCTACAACCACAGCGCGCAGCCCCAGCCACCCTGCACTGCCAAAACTCGACAACTATAAAATCAAGAGGTTTTGTGATGACTCCAGATACCCTCGGGGCCCCTGCGCGCCCCGTGCTGCAACGCACCCTGCATAACCGTCATATCCAGCTCATGGCCATGGGCGGCGCCATCGGCACCGGGCTGTTCATGGGCTCGGGCAAGATCATCGCCATGTCCGGTACCTCGATCATCCTGATCTACATGATCATCGGCCTGTTCGTGTATCTGGTGATGCGCGCCATGGGCGAGCTGCTGCTGTCGAACCTGCAATTCAAGAGCTTCGCCGACTTTGCCGGCGCCTACCTGGGGCCGCGCGCGGCGTTTTTTCTCGGCTGGTCCTACTGGCTGAGCTGGAGCGTGGCGGTGGTGGGCGACGCCGTGGTGGTGGGCGGTTTCTTCCAGTACTGGTTCCCCGGGGTGCCGGCCTGGATGCCCGCGGTCAGCATGATGCTGACGCTGTTCGCCCTCAACGTGCTCACGGTGCGGCTGTTCGGCGAAGTGGAGTTCTGGTTCGCCATCATCAAGATCATCGCCGTGGTCACCCTGATCGGCGTCAGCCTGGTGCTGATCGCCAGTTCGTTCGTCTCGCCCTCGGGCGTGACCGCCTCGCTGGGCCACCTGCTGGACCGGCAAGCGGCCTTTCCCCACGGCCTGCTGGGCTTCTTCGCCGGGTTCCAGATGGCGATCTTCTCCTTCGCCGGCACCGAGCTGATCGGCACCGCCGCCGCGGAAACCCGCGACCCTCACAGCACCCTGCCCAAGGCCATCAACGCCATACCGCTGCGGATCATCCTGTTCTACGTGCTGGCCCTGGCCTGCATCATCGCCGTGACCTCCTGGCAGCAGGTGTCGCCGAACAAGAGCCCGTTCGTCGAGCTGTTCCTGATTGCCGGCTTCCCGGCGGCGGCGGGCATCGTCAACTTCGTGGTGCTGACCTCCGCCGCTTCCTCGGCCAACAGCGGCGTGTTCTCGGCCAGCCGCATGCTCTTCGGCCTCGCCGACCAGGGCAATGCGCCGCGCCTGTTCAAGCGCCTGTCGGGCCAGAGCGTGCCGGTCATCAGCCTGAGCTTCACCACCCTGCTGATGCTGCTGGGGGTGTTGCTGCTGTACGTGGTTCCCGAGGTGATGACCGCCTTCACCCTGGTGTCCACGGTGTCGGCGATCCTGGTGATCTTCACCTGGTCGACCATCCTCGCGTCCTACATCGCCTACCGCAAAAAGCACCCGCAACTGCACGCCCGTTCGCGCTACAAGATGCCTGGCGGCGTGCCCATGGCCTGGTTTGCCCTGGCCTTCCTGCTGTTTGTCCTGTGCCTGCTGGCCCTGCGCCCGGACACCCGCCTGGCGCTGTGCGTGATGCCGGCGTGGTTTGTCTGGCTGGGCATTGCCTATCGCCTGACGGCGGGGCGCAAGGGGCGGGTTCATGGCCGGGCGGCATACCCGCGCTGAAGCGCAACAGTGCCAGGGATGGCACTCCCGGCTGCGGCTCAAAACGTAAAAACATCGACACACCCCCTGCGGTCTTGGTCTACTCGCGCGCCATCAACGTAGCCAGGGAGTGCTCACATGCAAGTCGCAGGCCCCACCTTTGAAGAGGTGTTAAGGAAGAATTTCAAGCGCGTGCTGACCTATTGGAGCCAGATCGGCACGGTCATGGGCTTGAGCGCCGTCGGGTTGGGGTTGATCAGCCTGTACATGTACACCCGGGCGATTGGCCGCACCGACCTGTTCATGGCTTCGATCGATGCAAAGTCGGCGCTGATGATCTGGCTGGTCATAGTGCTGGTGCTCATGAGCGCGTTTCTGTTTCTGCTGACCGTCACCACTCTGCTGTTCTGGCTGTCCGCCAGCCTGTTTCACAGAACCCCGGGGCGCCTGAAGGATGTAGTGGTGTGGCTGACACTCCCGTTCCTGGTGGGGTTCCTGGGATATGTCGTTGTCATTTACTACACCTCAGGCTGGCTGCCGGTAGGGCAATCCCTGCTTGGGCTGCTAGTGCTGTTTCTGCTCAGTTGCTGGGGGGTACTGTCACGCCCGGCGTTCAAAAAGGTAATTGAGGAAAACCTGACACCCACCAGGGACAAAATGGACTTTCTGCTTGTGTTGCTGACCTGCCTGCTTGGCACGCTCTGCGCAGCGCTGTTCCCCAGCCTGGTGACACTCAATGCCTATGTGAGTGAAGTCAGCAGCGACTCCCCGCACTATGTGGCGGCATTGAATCTGCTGATCCTGATCCTTACGTTGCTACCGGTCGTGATTTTCTACCACAAGGCCGGAAGCCTCAATAAACGCATCCTGTATTCGATATTGTCGGTGGCACTGTTTGCCCTGGCGTTTCTGTTTGTACTGCCCGGGGCCATGAGCAAGGTCACCTACAAGGCCGCAGGAGGGCTGGATGTACGCCAGGACGAAATCGAACGCTTCGTCCTGCTGGACGATCTCGAACTGCATGACCTGGACCCGCTGATGTGGAATACCCGCCTGACCTCGCAGCGCCATGTGGAGGTCCAGGGTTTTCAGCTGTTCTCTTTCGGTGAAACGCTGTTGATCTGTCCCAAGGGGCTACGCAACTTGCGGCTCAACCAGATGCATACCTATACCCGCCACTGCCTCAAGACCCGCAACAGCGCAGTGAGCCGCAAACCACCAGGCCCGCTGTACATCTCTCAACCGGCCTGTGCCAGCCTGGCGCCCCCTGCGACATGCTGGAAGCCGCAGGGTTCCTGACGCTTACACCCTGACGGCCTGCAACACCGAGGCGTAGTTGGCCACCGCCATGCCGCCCATGTTGAACAGCAGGCCGAACTCCGGCGAGCGCGCGGCGAGGCCAATGGGCTCGCCGGTCAACTGGCGAAAGCCCAGGGCATGCATCGACACACCGGTGGCGCCCACCGGATGTCCCTTGGCCTTGAGCCCGCCGGAGAGGTTCACCGGCAGGCGCCCGTCGGCATTCACCCAGCCTTCGTCCAGGGCTCGATGGCCTTCGCCCTTGGGCGCCAGGCCCATGGCTTCGTAGATCAGCAGTTCGGCGATGGTGAAGCAGTCGTGGACTTCGGCGAACGCCAGGTCGTCCAGGCCCAGGCCGGCTTCGTGCAAGGCGCCCTGGATCGCCAGTTGCGGGCCTTCGAAGGCCAGCACGTCGCGGCGCGCCATGGGCAGGAAGTCGTTCACCTGGCTCAGGGCGCGGATCGCCACTTCACGGCGGAACTCCCGGGCCCGGCGCGGCGACGCGAGGAGGATCGCCGCCGCGCCATCGCTGATCAGCGAACAGTCGGTCAGGCGCAGGGGCTCGGCGATCAGCGGGTTGCCGGGCGAGACGCTGTTGCAGTGGGCAAAATCCATGGCCCGATGCATCTGCGCCAGGGGGTTGGCCATGGCGTTGGCGTGGTTCTTAACGGCAATCGCCGCCATGGCAGCCAGGGGGCTCTGGTAGCGCTCGGTGTAGCGCTGGGCCACTTGGCCGAACAGTTGGGCAAAGCTCAGGCCGGCCTCTTGCGGGTCGTTCTGGTAGCCGGCCCCGGCCAGGGCCCGGGTGACCTCGGCGGTGCTGTTGCCGGTCATCTTTTCCGCCCCCACCACCAACACCAGTTCGGCGGCGCCGCTGCGGATCGCGTTGATCCCGGCCTGAATCGCCGCCGAGCCGGAAGCACAGGCGTTTTCGCAGCGGGTGGCCGGCTTGAAGCGCAACTGCGGGTCGGCCTGGAGCATCAGGGACGCGGGAAAACCATCAGGCACCAGCCCGGAGTTGAACTGGCCGAGAAACAGCGCATCGATCGCCCCGGCGTCAATGGCGGCGTCCACCAGCACGTCGCGGGTGACCTGGACAATCAGGTCTTCCAGGCTGCCATCGAGGCGGCCAAAGCGGGTGTGGGCCGCCGCGACGATGCAAACGGATTCATGGTTCATGGGGGTTCTCCTGTACTGAAGGCGGGTGGTCCCGGCCAGCGGCCCGCATACGCAAGGGTTCTCGGCCGGGGTGACTGCCCATCAGTGTAGGTAGTGTTGCGCCAGGTGCTCAGGTCAGCGCGGCCTGGGCATCCAGGCGCAGCAGCTGCAAGGGTTCCAGAGTGGAGCCCTGCAAAGATTCCCCGGCATACAGCGCCTCGTTGGCCATGGCCATTTCAGCGCTGCGGCCAGCCACCATTTCGTAGGTCTTGCGCGGCAGGACCTCGCTCCAGCCGTTTTCAAAGGTGTTGTAGGCCAGGGTCAGCGCGGCGGTAAAATAGTGCTGGTCGGCCACTGGAACCCGGACCTCCTCACCCTTCTCATCCAGGGCGATGAAGTGGTTGGGCAGGTGTTTCACCCCCAGGCGCTTGAGCACGATCCAGGCCAGGGCCGATGGCACGAAGGCGTTGAGTTTTTCCGCGGCGATGGCCGAGTAGCCACGCGCCTGCAGCAGTTGGACGATGTCGTCTTCACTGGCCTCGGGGTGGCCGGCCATCAATTCCAGGGTATCGAGCACACCCTGATGGGCACTGGCATGATCCAGGCAGCAACTGCAGTCCGGCGAATGTGAATCGTCATGCATGATCGGTCGATGATCCCTATCGGTCTTGGTGAGGGGGCGCAGGATAAACCCTGCGCCTGCCTCGCCACCAGCAAACAGCGGTTACTTGATGACGATGGGGTTCACCGGCGCTCCGCTGCCGCCGACGATCTTCAGCGGCGCGGCGGTGTAGAGGAAGGTCCACTGGCCATCGGCGGCGCAATCCTCGGCCAGTTCTTCAAGCAGCACGATCTCGGTGAAGGCGATCCCCAGGTTGCGCATCAGCGCGCAATGCAGCGGAATCTGCACCCCAGACACCGGGTCGGTGATCACCTCGTTGGCGATGGTGTCGGTGACCAGATTGGGGATCTCCATCTGGTTGAACCAGTCCACCAGTTCCCGGCTGTAGGTCAGCCCGGGTTCCACCAGGTCCTTGAAGAACTCGGTCTTGCCGTACTCGTAGAAGGCGCCCATGGAACCGGTGCGGATGATGAGGATGTCGCGCTTCTCGATGGCCACGCCCTGGGCCTGGGCAGCGGCCAGCAGGTCCAGATGGTTGAAGGTCTCGCCGCGCCCCAGGTACTTCTTGCCGCGGTGCCGGGCCATGTCGATCAGCACCGCACGGCCCACCACGCCGCGCTCGGCAATCGGCAACACACTGGCCTTGGCCATGCCGCCGACAGTGCTGCTGGCGTCGTAGCCGTTCCACAGCTGGTTGTCGTACCAGGCATGGCCCAGGGCGTCGTACTGGGTCGAGCCCTGCAGCTGCATGAAGATCACGTCGTCGCAGTACTCGGCGCCACCGGTCATGGAGGGCTGCTTGCCGGCCTGATAGTGGCTGCGGTCCAGGGTATTGAAACGCATCGACGGGTTGCGTGCCGGCCACATCGGGTCGCCGCCGGGATGGCCGATCTGCACTTGCAGGGTGAAGGTCTTGCCCTGGCGCACGGCGGCCACGCCCCGCAGTACCTCGGCCTGTTGCAGGTAGTTGAGGGCACCGACTTCGTCGTCCGGGCCCCACTTGCCCCAGTTCTTTGGCAGGCCTTCAAGCAGCTGCTTGGTATTGGGGTGACTAGTGTTGTTATCGATCCCACACATGTCGACTGCACTCCGTAGCTGGGTTTGGATTTAGCCAAAGGGCTTTCTACAGATCATCAGACGCAGCGTCCACCATCCACTTCCAGGCAGGTGCCGGTGATAAAGGCCGCCTCATCGGAGGCCAGGTACAGGCAGGCGTTGGCCACATCCTGGGGGGTGGAGAAGCGCCCCAGGGGAATGGTGGCCATGAACTTCTGGCGGTTTTCCGGGGTGTCCGGCACCCCCATGAACTCGCTGAGCAGGGCTGTGGCACCCACCACCGGGTTGACGCAGTTGACGCGGATGTTGTCCGGCCCCAGCTCGGCGGCCATGGTCTTGCTCATCACCACCACCGCGCCCTTGCTGCCGTTGTACCAGACCAGCCCCGGACGCGGCCGGATCGCCGCCGTGGAGGCGATGTTGATGAACACCCCGCCGCCCTGGCCACGAAAATGCGGCACGAAGTGCTTGGCGCTGAGGAAGATGCTTTTGACGTTGACCGCGAACACCCGGTCGAACTCGGCCTCGTCCACTTCCAGCATCGGCCGGTTGCGGTGGGTGGTGCCGGCGTTGTTGACCACGATGTCCAGGCCGCCGTATTGCTCCAGGGTGTTGCGCAGCAGCGCGGCAACGCTGGCGTCCTGGGCCACGTTGACCTCGATGAAGTGGGCCTGGCCGCCGGCATCGCGGATTTCCTGCGCCACCCGCTGGCCGCCCGTGGCGTTCATGTCGGCGATTACAACCCGGGCGCCCTGCTGGGCGAAGGTCTTGGCGATGCCTTCACCAAAGCCGGAACCGGCGCCGGTGACAATGGCAGTTTTATGGGCTAGACGCATGCTAGTGACTCCTGTTTTTGTTGTTATTGGCCGCCGTAGTGGCGGCCCTCAGTCGTGACGAATGGCGATGGTCTTCAAGGCGGTAAAACCCAGCAGGGCCTCGAAGCCCTTCTCGCGCCCGTAGCCGCTGGCCTTGACTCCGCCAAAGGGCAGTTCGACGCCGCCACCGGCGCCGTAGTTGTTGATGAACACCTGGCCACAGCGCAGCTTGTGAGCCATGCGCAACTGACGCGCACCGTCCCGGGTCCAGACCCCGGCCACCAGGCCGAAGGCGCTGTCGTTGGCCAGGCCAATGGCCTCGGCCTCGTCCTCGAAGGGCATCACCGCCAGCACCGGGCCGAACACTTCCTCCCGGGCCAGGCGACTGTCTGGCGGCACATCGCGAAACAGCACCGCTTCGTGGAAGTAGCCGCCGCTGCCGGCCTCGGCCACCACCTGCCCACGCGCCGCCACCCGGATACCGGCGGCCTCGGCCTCGCGGACGAACTCCCGGACCTGGCGCAGCTGTTTCTGGTTGATCAGCGGGCCCATGTCCAGGTCCAGCTCCGAGGGCCCGGCGCGCAGTTGGCCAAAGCACTGGGCCAGGCGTTCCAGCAGCGGTTCATACAGGCTGCGCTGCACCAGCAGGCGGCTGCCGGCGGAACAGGTCTGGCCGCAGTTCTGCACGATGGCGTTGATCAGCACGGGCAGCGCCCGCTCCACATCGGCATCGGCGAAGACGATCTGCGGCGACTTGCCGCCCAGCTCCAGGGTTACCGGGCAATGCCGTTCGGCCGCCGCCTTGGCCACCAGGGCGCCGGTGCCGGTTGAACCGGTGAACGAGATATGCGCGACGCCAGGATGGGCGCACAACGCGGCACCGGCTTCGTGGCCATAGCCGCTGACCACATTCAGGCTGCCCGCCGGGAAGCCGACCTGGGCCGCCAGCTCCGCCAGCCGCAGCAGCGACAGGCTGGCGTCCTCGGCGGGCTTGACCACGCAGGCATTGCCCGCCGCCAGGGCGGCGCCGACGCTGCGGCCGAAGATCTGCATCGGGTAGTTCCAGGGAATGATGTGCCCGGTAACGCCATGGGGCTCGCGCACCGTGAGCACGGTGTAACCGGCCTGATAGGGCAAGGTCTCGCCGTGGAGCTTGTCGGCGGCCCCGGCGTAGTACTCGAAATAGCGCGCCAGGGCGGTGGCGTCGGCGCGGGCCACCTTGAGTGCCTTGCCGGTGTCCCGGGCTTCGATCTGCGCCAGCTCTTCATGGTGCTCCAGCACTGCATGACTCAGGCGCGCCAGCAGACGCCCCCGCTCCAGGGCCGAGAGGCTGCCCCAGGGGCCGTCGAAATTGTCCCCCAGGGCCCGTTGCGCGGCCTGCACCGCCAGGTCGATGTCCTCGGCGGTGCCCCGGGCGATACGCGCATAGCTGATGCCGGTACTGGGGTCCTGCACCGGAATGTCTTCGGCCCAGGATGAGGCTTGCCATTGGTTGTCGATGTAGTGTTCCAGACTCATCAGCTCAGCTCCTGTTTCCAGCCAGACACTCGGCAATCGCCCGCCCCACTTCCACGGTGCTGGCGGTGCCGCCCATTTCCCGGGTGCGCGGCCCTTCGGCGAGCACCGTCTCGATGCTTTCGACAATCGCCGCCGCGGCCCGCTGGTAAAGCTCATCGCCCTGCCCCAGGTGTTCGATCATCAGGGCCGCCGACCAGATCTGGCCGATCGGATTGGCCACGCCGAGACCGGCGATATCCGGCGCCGAACCATGCACCGGCTCGAACAGCGAGGGGTACAGGCGCTCCGGGTTGAGGTTGGCCGAGGGCGCAATGCCGATGGTGCCGGTACAGGCCGGGCCCAGG